>CAZDAB010000087.1:0-9663 GCA_964502855.1 uncultured Desulfobacteraceae bacterium
TTATAAGCACCCTTGCGTTGTTGTAACTGATATCGCTGATTTCTATCCAAGAATTTATCACCATAAAATTGACAATGCACTCAGTAGACTTCCCAACCCAGGAGAATTACGCGCACGCATCATGGGGTTGCTCTCTTCGTTTTCAAGAATCAATGTTTCCTATGGGTTGCCCATAGGAGGGCCAGCATCTCGTATTCTTGCAGAATTAGCCTTAATGGCAGTTGACCGACATCTGAAAACGAGACAGATTTCTTTTTGTCGATATGCGGATGACTTCTGTCTTTTTTGTGCTGACAAATCATCAGCTTACAAAACTTTGGTGTTTCTTTCAGGGCTACTCTTCGATGAAGGCCTCGTTCTAAACAAGAAAAAGACAAGGATAATAACGGCGGAAGAGTTTAGGGAAACTTCAAAAGCATTTCTCCCCACCGGCGATGATAAAGATACTAGCGACGAAAGAAAACTGCTGAACATCTCGTTGCGATATGATCCATATTCGCCAACTGCTGAGGAGGACTATGAAAATTTAAAGGCCGCAGTTGGGGAGGTTGATATCGTGGGCATCTTGGGAAGGGAGGTCGCCAAGACTGCCATTGACCCGACAGTTTCAAAACAGGCCATCAAGGCTCTCGATCCACAATTGCAAGGTGGCGCAGTTCGTACAATATTAGATCCAAGCAATATAGAAGTCCTTTCTCCTGTATTCGTCACCATCCTTCGACTTGTCAGGTCGGTATATGTGGAGCTTTTGGATGACGACAAGGATTTTGTCGATAGCACCCTATTGTCGCTGCATCAAGAGGCCTCACCCTTATTGAGTGTTGACCTCAATTTAAGCTATAATATTCAGGTGATTGGCCAACGCAAAAGCCAAGCAAAAGAAGAACTTCTTGTAGAGCTTTTCGAAACTCACCAAAGCCCATTACTCAGGAGACTGATTATTCTAATTCTTGCAGATTGGCAATGTCACTACTGGCTTTCTGGCCTAAAAAGACGATATGCAGGACTATCGCCATGGGAGAAAAGAGCTTTTATTCTTGCGTCGTACGTCCTGGGAGATGAGGGAGATCACTGGCGCAAACACGTTAAACGTAGTTGGTCTCCAATGGACACCGTAGCTCGCGATTGGTTCTGTAACCGCTATCCCCAAAACAAGAAGATGCCAATATGATTACAGAACGAATGCTCGCATATTCGTTTCAAGATTTTTGGAAAGAACTTCTGCCATTACTAACGCCATCTTGTGTCCATCTTCTGAACCGTGGGCATGGGATGCACTTGTTGAACGAGTACGGTGTTGCTCTGGCCCCCGTTGAATCACACGAGCAAACACGAGATTCCGCCGTTGTGTCTGAGTTTGCCTATCATTTGGCAAAAGAAGCGTTCTCTCTTTCATTGAGTGTTCAGGATGCTTTTGGTGACAACGACGTGCGCAATAATGCCCAGAGTTGTGCTGTAGGGCTTGTGAATATGTACGAGGGTGCAAGTGTTCTACCTGATACGGTTCTCAATGTTGCGGAACTAGAGGAAGGGCTTGAACTTGCCCTGCGATATGAATCCTTTGTCCGTCATTTTGGAAGCGCGGAAAAGTGTATTTTCCAAATTCCTATTCAGGGCGCAGGGTTTCTCAAAGCCTGTGCAGCAGATATGGCGATCGGTGATTGCCTAATTGAAATCAAAACGGTAAAGCGATCTTTGGCCGGCAAAGATATTAGACAACTGATTATTTACTTGGCACTCAGCGCTGCTTCTCATGAAACTATTTGGCAAAATGCTGGTTTCTTTAACCCTCGCCGAGCGACATACCATATGTTCCGTACAAACGAACTGATCGAACTGCTTTCCGGCGGTAAAACGACAGTGGATGTATTCGCAGAACTCATCGACTTCATATGTTCTTCCGATGTGCAACTTGATAGCACTTTCTAAACGCAAGGCGAACAGTCGCATACAGCAGATGGCGAGAAGCGCGGCGGCGCTGATGCGGCAAGTTCAGTGACGCCACTGCTGATGCAGCCGTTGCAGATATCTCCAAGGTATTCAATGCGAACGATTTACGAAATATGGAAATAGAGATTTTAAAATAATCAGGGTTTGATATTTACAGTTCGAGTTTGATATCTATTGGTTTTAATGGATTTCATGTGATGGCAAGTCACTTTTTATTATCCATTAAAGGAGGGAAAATGGAAATAAAATTTGAATGGCACACTACTAAAATAACAGAAGATCAAAAGAAAAAAGCGGAAGAGGAACTTACAAACAAAATCAATCATCACTATGATCAAATAATAAAAACTCCCACTTTTTTATTAATTGTTTCATTATATGATAAAAATCCTAAATATTTGATAACAGGTAGCGCTATTAGCGTCGAAGGTGAGACGACCAGAGAGGTAATAAAGGAAATCACCTACAACTCAGGAATCGAATTCAAATTTAATTAATTCTTAATTTCTATAATAAACAGATCGTTATAATCATTGGCTTTTACTATGGATCAATATAAGGAAAAAAACGAAAGAGCTGTTGGAGACACTTTTATTGAATGGCTCAATTCAGAAATGGGTACTAAATATCGCTTCATTGAGCGCCCTGATCTTGCTCCTGATTTGCTCTATTCTTCAAGCGGTAATGTATTGCTCATTGAAGTAACATCTTCATTCTACGATAGAGAGCATGCTAAGTTCATATGGAAAAGTATACGTGAAGAAGAAGACGCACCTAATGGCTGGATAGGTTGTAATCCGAACAAATCACTGACGGCAGAAATTTACAAGCGTGTCACAGAAAAGGCCAAAAAACGATACGGAGACAAAACCGTGCTACTTATAGAAGTACCTCCTGGCGTCACTTCAGCCGAAGAACTTGCTGTGATGCTCAATAAGCAGCAAGTTCCAAAACAATTACCATTTGTCGGGATATATGTGGTCGGAAACTTTCCTCGTAAAACACACAGTAGTGGAGGTTATAGGGTAATTCCAATTAAGAAGCTCCAAGGTGTGCCTGGCTGCTAACCAGGCGCTCAAGTAGGGCCGGGCGGGCGTTGATAGCTGCAATGTATCTTTTTGCCTGGAAATGGGCTCAGAGTTTGTGATATCGACATCCGAGGCTCATTAGGCGCTGCCTTTTTTGCAATTTTGTAAGAAATACGATATATGTATTGTAAATTGAGTTGCTTGAACCTGCACTTTTGGCAAGGTATTTTTAAGTACATAACGAAGATAATATAAACTTCATAAGAAAAATGTAAAAATGACTCTTGTTTCAATAGTAGCAAAAACAAACTTCTTATGTATTGCAAGTGATGGCCGGGTTTTAGGGCAAGATCAGGAAATAATTGATGAACAGTATAAAAAATTTAGGTTGCCAAATCCGAATTGTTTTGTAGCATATGCTGGTAACAAAGAACCTTGTGAATGGTTTCTAAAGGCTTCTACCCTTTATTATTTAGACGTTATGGATTACAGCAAATTGGCTACGAGAATACAATCTATGCTGTTAAATCCTCCATTCTCAGAATTTAAGATCCTACTTGCGTTTGGTGGTTTAAATCCAGAAAATGAAATTGAAGTTTATTCGCTGAGTACATTGCAGCCGAATATTCTTCATTTAAAACCTAAAGGTATAGATATCGTTTATGCTTTTTTGAACAACAGCTCATTTAATGAGTCTGAACTTGAGACACTATTAGTAAAATCTTTGCAAAATCACGGATTCAATTCGCCGGATCAGATAAGTAAGGCACAAAAAGAATTCAATAATATTATTGCCGATCACGATCTTTCAGTTAATAAAAATGTGTTTTGTTCTACAATAAATCTTCATTCCGTGTAAAATGAATTTAAGTAATTAACTCGACGTAAGTTGTTCATTTGGGTTTAACAAGACGGATGAACCAGACGGGAAGAAACTCTGCGTTTTACGTTAAAGAATATTCTATCTTGAAAAGTATAAGTTCCGATGGTTATCCGCATTAGTTCCCTCATCTTTTGATTTCTGCAATTTATAGCGGGCTTTTCGAGGCTTCAAAATTCTGAGATATCTCCTACAAACCACCACAATAACTCCTCTTAAAATTTTTTAATATTAGCATCCGTCTTTCACCGAAAAGCTGTCAGAGCTAAGTTGGCCGGGCATAATTCCACGGATGGGTCGCGACTCGGACCAAACCGTGGAAAATGCTTTTTCCTTCCTTGATTCCTGGTTATCATCAGGTGGTGGGAAGAAAAATCAAGGTGCCTTTGGGGAGTTCTTTAAAGTCGTTTATTTTATCACCGGCCATCAGTTTTTTGGGGGGCAGGTAATATACTGTTTTCCGATCTTTATATTTGAGGGCGGCGATTTGATAGGCGGATCGACCGTTATCCAGCTTGTAAAGTCCCCGGAATTGATCGACATGTACGAGATACCAAGTGGACCCAGAGTGTGGCTGTTGGCGGCAAAGAATTTGTTGAAATGACAAAGGACAGACTCGGCTATCGTGCAGAGGGGCGTAAGGTTGTCAAATGGGATGAAGATTACCAACTTCGTGAACAAAAGGCATCTTATCGGTATTTTTCCTAATCGTGTAGGAAAAATTGCCTACTTATAGGACTTCCCCCCGTAAAAATGATGGCCTCTCCCTATAGACAAATTGAAAATAATTCGTGATAAAAACAATAATTTTCCAAAAATAATAGGAAAACCGTTATTCGATTTCCGATAACCCAAATGATTAGGTACAACCTATGCAAGATCAAGATTGCTTAAATATCTCCCCTGAAAAATTGACCAAAGTATCCATTAACACCAATAAAAAATGTATTGAAAATGATTTCCTCGATATCACAACCCTGATTAGAAGCATTCAGCGTATTGAAGGAAATTTTGATTGTTTTCGCAGGACAGAGGGATATTGTGACCAATTAGACTGTTACTGGCGACCATATTGCCTGGGAAAGAAAGCACTTTTTTAATGAATTGAGAATTGTCGATATATAAAGCACCCAGTCTTAAGACGGAATGGTTCAGGGGTAATTAAAGCAATCTTATTTTTTTTTTGCCCGAAAACTTAGTACCCCGGTCTGTGGAAAGAGATATGGAAGAGATAATACATTTTTGTATTAACCTTAACTTGTTAATTTTAAGGAGGAAATTATGAACAAGAGCATCTACAAGATCATCGAAGTCGTAGGGACCAGTAATGTTTCCTGGGAAGAGGCCGCGAAAAGTGCGGTTGATACTGTGAGCAAAACGGTTAGGGATTTGAGAGTTGCAGAGATAAATAAACTGGATATGAAAATCGAAAACGGGAAAATAACAGCTTACCGGGCCCGAGTAAATGTGTCCTTCAAATATGAGGATAAATAAACAACTAATTACTCGTAGCATTTAGGTAAGCCCTTAAAAAGTGTCTATACATGTTCCGGTTTGCTTTATGTCAAAAATTTCACTCAAATTAAGTACTTGTCTTTAATGAATAAAATGGGATTTTGATATTTCAGTATAAATAAATCTAAATTGAGGAAAGGAGTAAAAATGGCTATTTACGCATCTTTTTTAAAAATGACTGCGGAAGGTAACAAAGAAATTAAAAAATCCCGGCAGCGTTTCGAGCATGGGAAAAAAGGGGTGGAGAAACTCGGCGGCAAGATATTAGATGCATTTTACATTGTCAGCAAAGGAGAATACTTAATCATCAGTGAATTTCCGGATCACGATGCACGTGTCAAATCCATGGTGCACACGCTTCAAGAAGGTAATGTAAATTATGAAGTCTTTCGGGTGTTGCCTATTGAAGAATATTTTAAATTGGTTGATACAGCCCGATTCTAAATCTACTCCGACCATGGCCATAAAGCAGACAAAGAGGATGTAAAGCGATTCGGAAAGCCGCTAAAGACGGAAGTCTGGGAACCGCTTGCTTTTATGACCGGTGCCCATGGTTAATCTGGTGATAAATGATAATTGACTGAACCGGTGATGATGTACTTGAAAATATTAAGTTACCTTCGGGTGATGAAAATTTTGATAAATAAAGATTTACTAGATACGGATTATGATGGAATAATTGACATAATACACCCATCCAGATCAGAATGACAGTAATGGTGACGGTATAGGAGATGCCATTATACCGCTGATTAAAAAGATGATGAGATTATTTAAAAGGCAGGGTCAATTGGCTCTGCCTTTTATTATTGATTCCGACCTGTGATCATCCCTATTAGAGTAGAAATCAGGCCATTCGAAATCTTGTGTCCCATAGACATATCTGAAAAAGGGGTAATGTACATCTAATGAATATCCGAATATTGTCAAATCTGGTTTGAACTAAAATCCTGAGATGTAAGATCGAATTTCAATTTTTTTACTTTTTTGTTTTTCTCGGGTTTTTCTTTACTTCGTAATTCGGGAAAATAAACGGCTATTGTTTCCTCTGTCAAATCCAACCCTTTTCGGTTTTCGGCTCCGGTTGTCTATCCTAGGCTTTTGTAGAAGCATCTTGACATATCACTTTGTGGCATTAGATTCAAAATTAACAAACATAATGTAATGCCTTATGTTATAAACATAACCAACATAACATAAGAAGGCATTATGAGAACAACAATTTACATTCCAGATGAGTTGGTAAATGAGATTAGGGAAGCGGCGTGGAAGGAACGAAAGTCAGTCAGTATTTAGGGGATTTACACAATGCCCAAAAAGCTACATCGAAAATTAGAGAGGCAGAAAGAATGAAGAAGTTATTAGTATTATTAGCGTTATTATTAATTGTAGGTTGTGCTGGTCATTTAGCATCTTTTAGTGGTTCGATGGACAACCCGCCTGATTATTACACCTATGCTGGTGAGGGGTATGGTTATCCTCAGATTTGGCCTATAGGTGGTGGCATGAGGTAATTATTATGGACAGATCAATGTAAGCTCATGGACTAACATCGTTCAATTGTCCGCTGGTTCCGCCCATACAGTAGGTTGTGGGGCTGATCCGCTGAGGTACTGCCCTGATGCCTCCCTAACTCGAGCCCAGATGGCCATATTTATAGTGCAGACGTTTGGGCTATAGTTAGTAAGGTTTTCTCAAAAAGGCAGGGTCAGAGTTGGCCTTGTCTTTTTTTGTTATCCGAGCTTTTGCTATCTGCAATGTACCCACCATTTTGACAACGTTTCAATTTGCTGTGATATCAATTTCTGAGGATTGAGCTGTCAACTGTTGTATCAAGTTCCCCTGCTAATCAATAATAATCAAAAAGAAATCAAAAACTTGTGTGTGAGCATATATATTCATACATGATGAGGATCAGCATGGCCCCCGGTACACCCCCATCGATCCCCCCCGGGGGGGCATTACATTTTTATTTGACATCCAAAAGTCTTGACCTATTTTTTAATTAATCCCATTTCTGTTTGGTACTTAACTTGATCGGTTTAATACCAACAATGTGATATTCATTACCAAAGAAAGGAATTATAAATGAAAGAGAAACGTCAATATAAAAGGTTAAATATCCCACTGCCCGTTAAACTTAACGTCATGGATGGACATGGAATAATGGCTTTAGACCTTGAAGCCAGAGATATTTCTTATTCTGGCACATTCATCCCTACATTAACATCTTTTCCAGAAGGAACAAGGTTTGTTCTGGATTTCACAGTTCCGAGTGATAACCTTAAAGAATTTAAGGATGTAGATAGCTTAATTGGTTGTGCAGGAACGATGGTACGTTCCGATCCTCACGGTATTGGTATAAAATTCGACAGAGAATGTCAGATTGAGAATTTAAAAGATTTGTAAAATGAAATAACAGAGAACAATATCATCTGTATATTGATTACAGTTTAAAGCAGGGTCAGCGATGGCTCTGCTTTTTTTATTTAAAGCCTTTGTTGGCTATCGTTTTATATATTTACTGTTAGTTATTCTTCCTATACATAAACGGTCTGCTTTGGGATCTTTTTAGGTATTTCATTTAATTCTTCAACTGCCCTGAACGAAATTTCAGTTGACAGGGCCAGATTTTTTTTGATGTCAATGACAGTAAAGGAAGCAATGACTCTGACAATAATTATCCAACCTTTGAATATCTGCAATATCTGACAAGTTTTTAACATCTTAAAATTATTGTGATATCGTTTTTCAATGGGGCAAATCCTTTATCGAGGTTTGTCCTTTTTTTTGCAATTTTGTAAGAAATACGATATATGTAATCGGAGTTGATTAGCCTTGGGTCGCTGTTTTGGCAAGATAACAAAACATTTAATTTCGTTTACACATGATGGCTCAAACGCGATCAAACATCGTTTTAATTGGTATGCCAGGTTCAGGTAAGAGCACGGTTGGCGTCATTTTGGCCAAACTAACCTCTCTGAACTTTATTGATACAGACGTGCTTATTCAGGTATCACACGGTAAGGCCCTGCAGGACATTGTTGACAGATCAGGCCATATGGCCTTGCGAGGAATTGAGGAAAAGGAGTTGCTCAACCTTAACATACACAATCATGTCATCGCTACTGGCGGAAGTGCTGTATACAGCGTTAGTGCCATGAAACATTTGAAGTCAGATGGTATAGCTATTTTTCTCAATGTTGATCTGCCAACACTGGAATCGAGAGTTTGTGATTTTGATACCAGAGGGCTTGCAAAACGACCAGACCAGAGCTTTGCCGACCTATTTGATGAACGCTTCAGCTTGTACACGAAGTATGCAGACGTAACAATCAATTGTCTGGATGCTACACCAGAAGAGATCTGCGCAAGAATTATCAAAGAGTTAGACTTAGGAAAAAGTAAAACCGGAATTGAAAGCGGATGATAACTCCGCATCTTAGTTCCATTTTTACCTACTATTCAAAATTTCAACCTCTTTCGCAATTTTGTAAGAAAGTTATCTTGGCAAGTTCATCTGTACTTTTTATGATTTTGGTCATAAACTTTCATTTTTCGTAAAATTTAGATTGAGGCTCGTAATTGTAGTCCTTTTTAAATAGAAGCGCTTAATACGGTTATGAAATCAAATAAGCCTTTATTGTCATTACTTGCTGGATACATATCCAGCTTAGTAGGTTACCTCATTTGGTATTACAAAATATGGCATTACTCACAATACCAAAAGAACATCACCCATGCAGCCAATATGGACATTGTTACATTTGTATTTGGTATAACTGCTTTATATCTATTCTTATATTATTTGATTTTGTCAATTAGAACATTTCAAACGCCTTGGAAATCCTTTTTTCTTGTATCAATAATAACATTATTGACCATTTTTTTAATCCCATCTGTCTATTATGCAAGATATCAATTTACAAGAGCTGAAGAAAAAAGTCTGAAAGAAAGAGAAGCCAAATTAAATAATGCAATTGCAGAAAATGATGCGGCTAAAAATTATAATGCAGAACTTCAAGTAAAGTTGGAATCTGAGCATAAAGATAATGATAAATTGAGAAAACAGTTAAACAAAACAATCAGAAAAACAAAATCGTTAGAAGAAGAACACAGAATAAAAGAAGATGTTGTTGTAAAATTGAAAGCAAACGAGGATTTTTCTAAGAAAAAAATAAATTCAGAGATGGGTAACTACGATTCAGATACAAAAAATCAGGAGATCATTTTTAAGGTCCAGATTATTGCTTCAAGCACTCGTCTTGAAACAAATTCCCCAGAATTTAA
>CAZDAB010000088.1:0-9648 GCA_964502855.1 uncultured Desulfobacteraceae bacterium
CCGCTGCTTTTTGAAAGATTTGGTATCGAAAGTGTTCCGGCTTTTGTCTTCCTTCAAAATGTCAAAGTCGATGATAGCGAGTTCAGCCTTGCTTTAAAGGATAACCTGAAGACAGATCCCAAGGGTCTCATTGTTCGGGGGGATATACCTTTAAGACATGCACTTCAAAGATTTGATAAGGAAAGCAGTAATCCGAGAATAAAACATGTGCTTAAAATGATCGGAGGAAAAGGATTTTATGGAAAACAGAAAATGTGATGGCGTGAGACAACCCCTGGAAGCTGAAGCCAAAAAAGAGGTGCAGGCAAAGCATCCAAGCAAAGTTCTTAGTGTGGCAGGCTTAATTCTTGCTGTGTTGATTTTTACCTATATGGGAAAGGCGGTGCCGAAAAATATCCTGATATCGCATACGGATTCGGTCGGCCACAGACTTTTTTATTTCAAGAGACATGTAGACCCGAAGCAATTAAAAAAAGGCGATTATGCGGTCTTTTCCATAGATACATCGTACATTCCAAACTGTCATCCCTGTAAAGTCATCAAGAGGATAAGCTGTGTCGAAGGAGAGTACCTGTATTGCAATGCTGCCGGAGCATATTATTGCGGGAAACGGTTTTTGGGGATGGCAAAGACAAAATCCAAGAAAGGAGAGCCTGTTCAGGCGTTTGTTTTCAACGGGATTGTGCCCATAAATAAAATTTTTGCAATGGGCGGGCATAAAGACAGCTACGATTCCCGGTATTTTGGTTTTGTCGAAAGATCAAAAATTACAGGATTGGCAATACCTTTGCTCTAATTGGTTCGCTTAAAAGGGGAGGGTGTCAACGGCGATGTTTTGCAGTAATAAAAAAGAAGATAGGATATGTCCGCTGTGGCTTTGCATCATTTTTTTTTCATTATGTATTTTCAGCCACTCGATAGACGGATTCGCACGGGAAAACCAAATGGGGGAGGGAAGTGCTTCAAAAGGTTTAAATCCAAAAAACGATAAAGTATTTTACGACGACAGACAAAGTGGTTGGTACTGGTACGAAGCCGGCAAAGAGGGTAAGGAAACTAAAACGTCCACGTCAAGCGAGTATTCGGCAACACAACCACCAAACAAAGTACCTTCAGAATATTCATACAATGAAATGTGGGTGATGTACCCCGATGACTTCAAGGCTTATAGCTCAAAGGTTACCAAACGAGCAGTGCAGTTTCCAACGGAAGAAAATATAACACATTATCTGGAAGTGATGGATGTGACCAGGAGAAAATCTGCGGCTTTTACGGCTGCTGTGAATTATGTGGCGCAAAAAAATGCGCTCTACACCCGGGAGGATACGCACCCGATTACAGCGCCGGGTCTTAAGGTGATGAAAGATATCAGGTATCACGAAGTAGACAGTTTGATCAGAAATTCACGAAAAGAATTTGCCCTGATCATGTTTACTCAACCGGGTTGCGGGTTCTGTAATGCTCAAACCGATATTCTGAGTTTTTTCGAGGAAACTTTTGGATGGCCCCTTAGAATGGTCAACATCAAGGAAAATCCCGCTGCAGGAGCTCGTTTCGGTGTGGAACAGACCCCTTCGATTATTTTGGTACATAAAGAAACCAAGGACTATCTGAGAATCTCATCAGGAGTTATTTCATTGTCAAAACTGAAACTAAGGCTTTATAGGAGCATCAGAATGATGAAAAACGAAATCCTGCCGGAACAATGGGGGACATATGACTTTGAAAAAGGTACAGGAGGAGATCCTCTTCAGTTCGTGGATATTGATAACCGGTATAACTCCCGCAAAAGATAAAAAAAGCCTGGGATGAGAATACAGCAATATATACCATTTATTAGTTATGTCGTATTCATTACGAGTGTTATCCTCCACGAAATCAGCCACGGGGTTACCGCCTATCTTTGTGGAGATAAGACGGCAATGGATGCCGGTCGGCTCTCTCTTTTACCTATAAGACATTTTGATGTTATCGGATCGATGGTTGTACCGGTATTATTATTTTTAACCGGCTCTACCATATTCGGCTGGGCGAAGCCTGTGCCGGTCAACTTTGACAACTTGAAATTAAAGGAGAAGGTTTTTGTATCCTGTGCAGGTGTTTTCACCAATATGATTCTATCGGGAGCAGGATTGTTTTTATATTACAAAACCAATCAATACATGGAGCCCGGAGCGCCGATGTTGATACAAATACTTTGTGTTGGCGTTTTTCTATTTTTCCCCATTAATATTTTTTTGGCCGTATTTAATGTGCTGCCATTGCCACCTTTTGACGGATGGATAATGATATCATCATTTTTAAAAAAGGATATCGACAAACACATCGCAAATCGTCCGTGGTTCATTTGGCTTTCCATCATAACGGCGGTTGCCATATTAAAACTGGTTTCCCCGTACCTTTTAAATTTCGTAAGATATGCTTCCCAATTGCCTTTGAGCTGATATGGAGTTTACGTATTCCCAAGACTATGAAGGCATGGCCGATCTAAGGCGGTTCCAGCAAAAAAGAGAATCGAAAATGGCACGGAAGAACATAAAAAAGGTAAAATGAGAATACAAAAAGGCAAGAACGGTCAGCGCAAGGGGTCAACAGGTACAAATAAAGGACAAAGAAGGACAGGCAAAGGGATAAAATGAAATATAAGAATATAAAATTGACCAAGAAAAGGCAGGCGAAATGTTTAAATTTGATAAAATACAGCCCCGGTTTGAATATCAAAACCGGCTCGGTTGGCAAGTCAGGATCTCTTTTTTCATTTAAAAAAAATAAATTGATAGTGTCCTCTATTTCATCCTCGTATCATTGCAGGATGATAGGAAATAAAGTTAAGATGAGAATAAAATAAATGGGATTGATGTCGCCCAAAAAATCGTTTGAAAAAGATGGTGTCCTCCAAAATGAATAGAGATTTTGACGGAAATATATATTGATATTAATATGATAGAGTCCAACCTTTATAAGGAAATAAAAAAAATAGTTGCATGAAAACGATATGTTCCCTCGTCTAACATAATATATATTATATATGGAAGACACCGTGCCGAAAAAACCTTCCGTTTTCATTTAACTGGCTTCCTAATACTATTTAAAATCGATAAAACAATCTGGCCAAAAATGAAAAAAACCATGGAGAAAAATATGAACAGGATGGACGACTGGATAGAATCAAGGCTGATGAACGCAAAGAAAAATAAGAGTGCGGTCAGCACGAAAGATTTGATCGCAGAGATCAGCATAACATTTAATCTGAAGACAAGTCGGCAGTCAATAAGGAACCTGAAGGAAAAAATCAAAACCATACGAAATCGAGTCAACAAAAAATATACCAGACAGAAACAAACATGTGAAAGATATGCCCGGAAACTGTTTGTGCCAAATGAGATGATACAGCGGTGGGTGGAAAACGGGCTGTTCCCCATACAAAACCCCAGGAAGATCGAAAGAATAATGAAGGTTATCGAGGAGAGGGATTATTTCAGGGAGGCACTTAGTAAAAAGCAAGGCGGTTATATAATTCCTATAGAAAAAGGAACGCCCCTGATAAAGTAACGTCATCGGCACGAACCGCAAAAAGTATTTCTTTTTGCGTTATTAAAGATGGGCTGGCTTGAGATGTGTGGTTTAAATATGACAGAACAGCAAAAAATGAACACCCCCCCTACCACTTTACAGCAACGCAAAACGATACATTCTCCACACCAGACTTTTCATGGCCGCACGCTTTTGTTCTCAGATCTTACCGATTATCATCTGTCTGCTTTACATTACCCTTAGCATCGTGGCACAAAAATATTCCCATATCTGCCTTTTCGGCATCTTGATCATATTTGTAAGTTACGGTTTCATATTCATGGTCAATTACATTATCGCGCTAACTTTGAGATGCGATAATTGCAAAAAGCCACCTACCATAAAACGGAAATTAAAAATAGATTTGAAAGAGGAATTAAGAAGTGGACTCATGAAAAAATGGAAACCGGTTGTACCTGTTCAGTTGGTCGAAAAATCATTCAGGTGTGTGCATTGCGGAGCCGAGTATTCCCTTTCAATATGATCCAAATGAAAATTGTAAAAATTGAAATTTAACCTTACACTTCAAAAATTTAGATTCAATAAAACCCGCCAATCTTCAGATCACAATAATATCTATCAACAGTTTAATGCAATCTGCTCAGATGATGATATTACAATGTCGCTTGTCACTGGTGTTTTGGTTGGTTTGATAAAATGATGTGAGGCGATATGTTGGAGGTATCTGGATCGACAAAACAAACTTGGTTTGTGCAACTATAAAATAACAAAAAATTTTGCTTATGAGCTTTCAACACGATCACAATGACAGGATTCACCGCGAGATTTTTCAAACGCTTCTCGTCCTTCCCGGAATGAGAAAATGGCTATAAGGACAGCCCCTATAGAATCAATGCCTCCTATACCGGTTATTTCGTACCCTACACTGGATATAAGTAGAATAAGAGAGAGATAGAGACAGGCTTTCGTACAGTTGGCATCTTCTAAAATTGCATCGGAATTCAGTTGTCTTCCCACTTTAACCTTAAAGTGGATCAATGCCCACATCGTGAAAATAGATATCATAGCAATTACAATTCCCCAAAAAGTGGTTTCAGGCCGATGCCCCTCGTATATATTGATACCGGCAGTAACGAACAATCCGGCGGCCAAAAGATAAAATGCAATGCCTGTGATTTGGAGTGCTCTTTTTTCAAATGAATCTGGGTGAGCGTCTAAATTGTGTCTAATTCGCCGAACCATATACCAAATACCAATACCGGAAAGGACCTCGACAAAGGAATCAATTCCAAAACCCAATAAAGAAAGCGTTTCATCCGTCGCACCAAAAAAACCGATACAAAGCCCTCAATAAGATTATAGAATATAGTGATCAGAGCAAGTAAAGATGCTCTTTTGTATAGATTTAACTTTACTTGAGTTACTTCGTCGGATGATGTCGCAGGAATTTTCATTTAGTGTAGTTTTTATTCGATGCTTAGTCTTTATAAGTAGAAGAGCCAAACATTCGGAACTCAGTGGCCTTTCTTGAGGTTCCACAGCTCTAATAAAACCTATTAAATCAGTTTCGACGCAATAGTCGCAACATGTCTGCCCTGAAAGCGCGCGGCGTTTAGCTCATTTTCACTGGGCATCCTTTCTCCTGAGCCGCCAGCAATTGTGGAAGCGCCATAAGGAGACCCACCCGTTATTTCATCCGTTCGCATTTGTCCTTGGAAAGTATAGGGCAAACCAACGACTATGAATCCATGGTGAAGCAGGGTGATGTGAAAAGAAAGGATTGTGGACTCTTGTCCGCCGTGTTGAGTTGCACTGCTTGTAAAAACACTTCCCACCTTTCCAACCAACGCACCCGTTGCCCAAAGTTGTCCGGTCGCGTCCAGGAACTGGCGCATTTGACCGCACATATTACCGAACCTGGTTGGCGTCCCGAAAATAACTGCATCTGCTGAAGCAAGCTCCTCTACCTTACAAACCGGCACTTTTGACATGGATTGTTGTGCATCTACTGCTCCCATTTTTTCGAGCACTTCCTCCGGGAGCGTTTCGGGCACACGTCGCAGGATTGTCTCAGCACCCTCTATTTCCCTTACTCCTTCTGCAACAGCTTCTGCCATTTTATGGACATGGCCATAAGTCGAGTAATATACTATTAATACTTTCATAATGAGGTCTCCTTTTACCCGTCTGAATTTCTAATATGAATTCATTAAAGTATCATCAATCTTATGATCGTTGGCTTAGACCTGTCGAAATTCCACTCAAGAGTTGTCGCGGATCAAATTCGATATCTGGTTTTTTGTTCATCAGTATATCAGGCAACTGTTCTACAAAGGTTTTTATCTGATCACGAACTCGGCGGTAATGTTGCATGGCCTCTTCTTCGTCTCGAGCATTTTCAGCAAGCCTCGGTGGATCTTCAAAACCCACATGGATGATGCTGGTTTTGGCCGGAAAAGAGGGACATGCCTTTTGCGCATTATCGCAAAGCGTTATTACATAATCAAACTCGATATCTTTGATCTCATCAATAGATTTCGATCTTTGACTTGAGATGTCAATTCCGACTTCTGCCATGGTTTTGATGGCTCGTGGATCGATCCCCTTAGGTTCTATTCCGGCGGAACGGGCCTCTACCTCAGCTTTTTTCAACTGACGAGTAAATCCTTCGGCGATCTGACTGCGGCAGGAATTTCCGGTGCACAGAAACAGGATTTTTAGTTTTTTGGTATTTTCCATTATATTTTTCCTTTTAAATTAATGAAGTTATGCTTTTGCGATCGCTGCCGGTTTGGCTTCAGTAAAATCAGCATCTGCTTCTTTAAACCAGTGGGTCGTCTTGAGGCAGATTTTTACCAGCATTAACATTACCGGCACCTCGATCAGTACACCGACCACCGTAGCCAGCGCAGCGCCGGACGAAAGACCGAACAGCATGGTTGCTGTAGCAATAGCCACCTCGAAATGATTGGAAGCTCCGATCATAGCCGCCGGTGCTGCATCCACATAGCGCAGTTTCAGCAGCCGCGCCAGGCCATACCCAAACCAGAAGATGAGCATGGTCTGAATAAAGAGCGGAACCGCGATCCATGCGATGGTCAGCGGATTGCTAATAATCACTTCGCCTTTAAAGGAAAACAACAGTACCAAGGTGATGAGCAGAGCGATTATCGTAATGGGAGTAAGGACGTGTAAAAATTTTTCTTTAAACCATGTTTCACCTTTGGCGGAGATGATCCATTTTCGTGAAAGATATCCGGCGACCAAAGGCAAGGCTACGTAGATGCCTATGGAAAGCAGCAGCGCCTGCCAGGGTACCGGCAGACGTCCCACACCCAGCAAAAATCCTCCCAAAACACCATAAAGTACGAGCATGGTCAACGAGTTGATGGCTACCATCACAAGGGTCAGACCGTCATTGCCTCGTGATAGATATCCCCACACCAAAACCATGGCCGTGCATGGTGCGATTCCCAGGAGAATACAGCCAGCCAGATAGCTGCGCCAAAGCGGAACTTCAAGCATTTTGATGCCGTCGGCCATCACCACGGTACCGGCTCCGTGGGTCGCACCTACCGGAAGATCGAGACCGAACGGCATTTTGACCAAATCCACGGCATTCGGCCCTATGAATCGGTAAAACAGGGTTCCCAAAAAAAAGAGAGCAATGGCATACATGGTAAACGGCTTGATACACCAGTTGACAAACAGTGTCAAAAATACCGGTTTACCACTTTTGCCCGCCTGGATGACCTCACCGAAATCGATTTTCACCATGATCGGATACATCATGAAAAAAAGGCAGACTGCAATGGGAATGGACACCACCGGTGCCCCGTTGACAAAGATGGCCAGACCATCTAAATATTGCGCCACGCCGGGGGCGATTTTACCGAGCAAAATGCCGGCAACAATGCACAGCAACACCCACAGGGATAAAAATCGTTCGAAAATACTGGTCATTTTTCGATCATTATTTAAAACAGTATCGTTGCTCATCAATCATTTCCTTGATTACGTTCTACTGTGAACCTTGCACAGCACCTCAGGATCAAGCTTTAGGATTTCATTCATACGTTCTGCATCCTGCTTGATACGCGAGGTTTTCGTAAGTGTTCTAATTGTCCACTCTATGGCTTCCCGAACTTCAGGCGGTGATCCGTCGCTGGCCAATCGGTAATACCGCCAACGGCCCTGTTGTCGGCCTTCAACCAGTCTGGCATTGGCAAGAATCGACATATGTTTGGAAACCGTTGAAGGCGCCAACCCTAAAAGTTCAATAATCTGGCACACGCACAGCTCCCGTCCGTTTAGTGCCAGTAAAGTACGAACTCGGTTTTCATCAGACAGGGCTTTGGTAATCATCATAAAAGCAAACATAACTTCCACCTTTTTTGTTCGTTATTTCGCCATTTAACGAAATATAATGACTAATAAAATGTTTGTCAAGAACCGCTTTATTTTGACAGGTATTTTTTTTGATATATCTAATCAGCGAACAAAATTTTCACTTTATTAAAAGACTAAAATCATATATACATCTATAAAATTAGACATACCTAAATTCCCAATCAAACCCTCAGCCTTTAAAAGATATAAATACATATAATGTCATGCAAAATAAATTATTCGAATTAATCTCGACTGTTAAAAATGTCGTTAAAAATCTGACCATCATGCTTCCTGAAAATATAAAGGTCCAACAAAGGATAACCGATACCTATGGAAAAACAATCGACAACCCCGCCGAACTTTATGTGACGCTGAACGATATGTGCATAAAGCCCATAGATCCGGAAAACGACAAAGAAGGTATGATCGGCATCAGCCTTGTTAAGGTTCAAGTCGACGATTATACCCAAGAACGGCAAACCATGCTGCACCCCGGCAATTACATCCAGTTAACAATAAGCTCGACCTCCGGTCTGGATGGCGATGCAATCAATAAAATGCATGAAATCATCAGGAACTATGGGGGAATATCGGATAACTATCGGGTTTCTGAACTTGGTAAGGATATGTTTATTGCGCACATATCCTCGGTTCCTGTCTGTGGATAATCCCATTTAGGAAAGATGATTTTTTGAAAAACCGACAAACCGGAAAAAACGGTCCAAAGTTTTCAGGAATTTTGTGGAACGATAGAGTCAAAAAATACCTGGATTGATTTCCTTGATAATTTCAAGATGTATTTTAGCCAATCCTTACATCAACACATGATTCGTTCTGATTGAAGCAACGCACGGTTGACCTATGACACAGCATACCGACCGGAAAACCGGAATTAAGGTGTAATCGGATTTTACGTAAGAAAATCATAATCTTTTTCAAAATACATCTCATACTGCCAGCGTTCTTCGACGAGCTCATCCGGCACATCTGATAAAAAATACGCTTCTGCAGCATCTCCGTATGAATATGAATAACCGCTTGGGCCTCCTGAACGGGTGAGGATTAATTCATTCTTTGCTCGAGTCATGGCAACATATAAAATCCGTCGTTCCTCTTCCTCATCATCCTCAACACCTAAACTGCGAATGTGAGGATACATTCCCGGCTCAACCCGAATAACATAACAAACAGGGGCTTCTGTACCCTTGGCGCTGTGAACCGTTATCAGAGTTACCACATCCTGGTTATCCAATCTTGATGCAACTGTTGATGTTATGGGGTCCAAGGTATATGTCTCAATAAACCTCATCAGACTTCGATACCGTTCCGCGAGTCTCACCAGCAGGTCAAAGTCCTTTTTCCGTAGATCCCATTTATCGTATTTCTGAGACAAGATTGGTTTCAAAAATTCTCCCCCTACCCGCAAAGCTTTGGTCGGTTCGTTCCAGTATTTTAATATTGTTTTGGGTCCACTCACAATTCTCTGCTGATCCTTTTTAAGCTTATTAGACAATTGGTTTAACGCTTCTTTCATAGTCCCCATTTCTTTCATTGCCGATATCAGTCGCGATGAAGTGACGTCACCGATTCTTGGCCATAGGGTCAAATATCTCATCCAGGCTATCTCATCATAATAACTTGCTGCTGCTCTGATTAAACAAAGAAGGTCTTTGACATGGGCAGCCTGCAAAAAACTAATTCCACCGATAAATATGTATGGAA
>CAZDAB010000089.1:0-9630 GCA_964502855.1 uncultured Desulfobacteraceae bacterium
TCAGGTAGACCCCCTCTTCAAGTGTGGCAATTACCGATGCAAACGTACGAAAATCGCTGTGGGTTGCAGCCCCTGCTGCATTTGGATCAAACCCGGGATGTATATGGATAATGTCCGTTCCAAATGCGACATGTACCGTAACCGGGATACCCAGACGAGCGCCTGCAACCAAGATGCTTTGGTCCAAAAAGGGAAGGTCTTCTTCAATCATTGCCCGGCCGATGCTTTTACCCAGTCCGGAAGAATTTTGTCCGGCTTTACGAATGGCATCACTTAAAAAGGAATTGGTCTCATGGGCCATCCCAAAGCTGCCGTTACCGATGGATGCTGCGACATCTTCCGATGTCTGGCCGGCCATAGCAAGTTCCGAATCGTGAATAATACCGGCCCCGTTCATGCCAACGGCCGTGATAATTCTTCTCTCCATAAGGTCTATAACTACCGGGTTTAGCCCAACTTTAATAACATGTGCTCCCATGCCCAGAACTATGGTTTTTTTGTTTTTAAAGGCTGCTACAATTGAAGATATGACGGTCTTTATATCCGCCCCGGCAAGTACGTCTGGAAGACTGTCGAGGAATTCCTTAAAATAAGATCCCTTTTGCCAGGTTTTGGCAAAATCCGATGAAAATACCCTGCTTTTCCGTTCCGAGAGCGGGTATGTTTTCACCCGGCTCAAATCAATTGGCTTAAATGTTTTTGTCATAATTATGGGTTGCTGACTTTTTCCGGAAAAAGGATTCGTTCCACAAGGTCACATAAAATGTGTCCCAAAGTAATATGAGATTCCTGAATCCTGGCCGTTATGTCCGATTCTACGGCAAATACCAGATTCACACATTGGGCCAGCTCTCCGCCGCGACCGGTCAGACCAATGGTAAACATTCCGATTTTACCGGCAGCATGAATTGCGTGGATGACATTTTTAGAGCTGCCGCTGGTACTGATACCGATAGCGATATCGTCCTTTTTACCCAGCGCGTTTATCTGTTTGGAAAATATTTCATCAAAATGATAGTCATTTCCAATGCTTGTGATTATAGATGTATCGGTCGTCAAAGCAATAGCCGCAAGCGGCGGCCGTTCGATCTGAAACCGGTTTACGAATTCGGCGGCAATGTGCTGGGCATCTGCGGCACTCCCTCCGTTGCCGAAAATCATAATTTTGTGACCGGAGGTTATGCAGGTAACCAGCATATCGGCCCCTCTTAGAATTAGAGGGATGTTGTTTTTTATGAACCGGTCTTTGACCCTTATACTGTCTTGAAGTGTATCCAGGATAACGTCTTTCATAGTTTATCCTACCGTTTCTATTCTCGATATGCAAGATCCCCGGATCCTTTATTCTGAACCGTGAGCCCGGTATCAAGCATTTTTCATTAATTTTTGGACCCTTTCAATCAATTCCTTGGCATCGTATCCCAGATCGTCTGCTTTGCGGAACTGCTCCAGTGCATCTTCAAGCTGATTTCTTTTAAGGGAAAGGTTGCCGAGCCTGTATCTGAACAGCCCGTTCTCAGGTGCAATATCAATACTCTGTTGACAGAATATTGCGGTAATTTCAGGGTTTTCACCTTTAAGATCAAACAGATATCCAATGGCAGAAAGAGATTCCGCGTCGTTCGGGTTCTGCCGGATGGCCTTTTTATACGCAGAAATCGCCTCATCTGTCAGGTTCATGGCAACACAGCACTCACCCAGGTAACGCAACGCAATTCCTGAGTCTGGATTAAGCCTGATCGCTTTTTCAAGATTTTTTTTCCCTTGTTCCGGCTTTCCCATTTCCAGGTAAAGTCTTCCGATTTGAAATGCAACCTCAAAAATATTTTCCTCTTTTCTGTCTGCATCAAGAAAGTATTCAAGGGCCTTATCCCGGTTATCCATTAACATGTTTGCCAGGCCAGCATTATACAAGGCCATGGCATCTTCAGGATCGATCCGGATTGTTTCTTCAAATTTTTCCAGGGCTTTAACATAATCGCCCAAAACACCGTAGCATACCCCCAGACTGTTATGGATATTTACATTTGATGGATCGAGCAAAAGTGCCGCCTTGAATTCCATGATAGCTCCGTCGATATCCCCTTTTTGATACAGGGTGTCTCCGCTTATGTTTAAGCTTACGGCATCAAATAAAACCATACTGTCAGGGCCGAAAAATGCAGCGTGGTCAAGGGCTTTACGCGCGTTATCAATGACCTGATTCTTATTGAAGTTAAGAGTGGGAAAGGAGGCAATGCCGATGGAAACGGTTTCATTGTGAAGTTCTGCCAGGCGGTTTTTTATTTTATCCGCAAGTTCCAGGGATGAAGTTTGGTAGTTCCCGGGGAAAAAACATCCGAACATATCGTGATCAAGCTGTCCCCACATTCCATTTTCGTTTTTGCATGTTTCGTCTATAGTTTTGACCATATCCACGAGAAATTTACTGTCGTTATCACTTGACCCGGATTCGGCTTTATGATCCGAATCGTCAATTCTAATCACCATGGCCTCAAACTGGGTTGAAGAATCGAGTCCGGCCATGGCATGATCAATAAAATCCTCCCCCACAAGAATGTTCGGAAACATTTCTGATACGGTGCTCGATTCAACCCGAGATGTTTCCGCAATCTTATCATCCTTTGGCATAGGATCTGATTTACAGAAAAGAAACTGCCGGCTGGAGCTGCGGTGGTGAAATAATTCCGGCTTTTTGTGTGTCATAATCAGACCTTTCTCAGCATGTTGTCGAATGCTTTTTTAATAATCGGAAGTTCATCATCCTGTATGGTTCTCAAATCCATAATGAAGCGATTTTCTTCTATCCTCCCGATTATGGGAATTTCGTTGCTGCGCATCTTTTTTTCCACGGCATTGGCAGAAATTCCTTTAACCTTGACTCCCACACCTTTACTGGGAAGTTTTAGAAGCGGAAACGCGCCGCCGCCCGGCCTGGAAAAAAGGTCGATAAGGTGTACGGACATGCGAGAATCACCAATATTTTCGAGTAACTTAGCAAGTTCTTTTGCTTTTGTTTCCGTATAACCGAAAGAAAAGGTTATCATGCGTAATGTAGGAATGGAATCTATTTCCCTGTCTATATTTCTGTAATGTCTCAAAGTACTTTCAAGTGCAGCCAATGTCAGCTTGTCTATGCGAAGCACCCGGGTAATGGGATTTTTCTTGATTCTGTCAATCCAATCCTTCTTCCCGACGATAATACCGGCCTGGGGGCCTCCGAGGAGCTTATCTCCACTGAAAGTGACAACATCCACTCCGGCCGCCACTGATTCCTGGACCGTGGGCTCCTTTAACAGGCCGTATTTTGAAAAATCGACAAAAGTGCCACTGCCCAGATCTTCCATCACCGGAATCTGATATGTTGCACCCAGGCCGACCAGTTCTTCCAGCGAGACCTCCGTCGTAAAACCCACGATACTGAAATTGCTTTTATGGACCTTTAACAACAGACCCGTATCATGCTCGATGGCCTTTTCGTAGTCGTGAAAGTGGGTACGGTTTGTCGTCCCCACCTCCTTTAAGATCGCACCGCTTTTCGCCATCACATCGGGGATTCTGAATGACCCGCCGATTTCAACAAGTTCTCCCCGTGAGACAATAACCTTTTTGTCCCTGGATAGGGTTTCCAAACAGAGAAACACGGCGCCTGCATTGTTATTAACCACCATAGCCGCTTGGGCACCGCTTATTTCACATAAGATATCTTCAACAATGCTGTATCTGGACCCGCGCATACCTTTTGACAGATCGAATTCCAAATTGGAATATCTGCTTGCAACAGTCATAAGGTTTTCCACAGCATCTTTGGCAAGCAATGACCGGCCGAGGTTGGTATGGACAACGACACCGGTGGCATTGACAATACGTTTTAGATTGGACGTCATCACTTTTGTAACACTATGTTTAACCTCTTCAAGGATAACGGAATCCGACAGTTTTGTTTCCGTTATACCCTGTTGGTCATCTATAATAACGGTCCGGAGCCTCTCAACCACAGCGCGAATCGTGCGTACCAGAACAGATTTCGGAATGTCATTAAAAAAAGAATCTGCCTTTGAAAGTTCAAGGATATAATCGACTCCGGGAAGCATTCGCAAAAGAGCCTGCTGTTTTTCGGTAACATCCATTTCTTTTTCCAGAGCTTTCTTAATTAAATTTGCAATGAAAAAGTCATCTCGGTTTTTAACGTAAACTTCATACCATTTTAAAGTTATCTATTTCAATAGATTTATTTAACATGTAAAATACAGGTTAAAAAATCACTTTATGAATGGGAAATTATAAGCTATCAAGAATTTCAAAGAAAATATTTCACGGTTATACACGAAAGGCTGGTGTAACTTTGTCAAAAATCGCCTTTATCGTCAATCCCCATGCCGGGAACGGTGTAACGGGATTAAATTGGCCTTTTATTGAAGCTCTTGCCAGAGATCGGCTGGGTCATTTTGAGACTTATATGACGCAAAAACCGGGTGATGCTGCGATGTTCGCAAAAGCTGCCGTTGACAAAGAAGCCGGGCTTGTGGTCTGTATGGGGGGAGACGGTACGCTGAACGAAGTTATCAACGGCATCATGATGCATGAGGAATCCATAAGGTCAGATGTGACCCTCGGTTTTGTCCCCAATGGCACAGGCTGTGATTTCGCCAGAACCGTTCCAATACCACAAAACATGGAACATGCCTTAAATTTGATTGCAGCCGGCCCTGTCCGTAGCATAGACTTGGGAAAACTTTTTTTTCGGAATCACGAAGGTTGTGAATGTCTCCGCTATTTCCATAATATAACAAGTTTCGGTCTGGGGGGTGAAGTGGCTCAAAGGATCAACAGGACCTCAAAAGCGTTGGGCCCGTTTATTTCTTTTCTGTGGGCAACGCTCATATCCATTTTTCTATACGGTAAAAAACGGATACGGATTAGAATCGATAACGGTTTTGAACAGGAATTTAATATCTGGAACGTGGCCGTTGCAAATGGCCGGTACCATGGCGGCGGTATGCGGGTAGCCCCGGATGCATCGGTTTATGACGGCCTCTTGAACATAACGGTCATCGGAGATTTGACCATTCCTGAAATTTTTTTAAATCTCCCCAAGCTTTACAATGGCAAAATATATGATATTAACAAAGTCGTTATATTTACCGGGGAAAAAATAGAAGCGTCTTCGGATAAGCAGATACTCCTTGATGTTGATGGAGAGCAGCCCGGAATGATGCCGATTGTCATTCATATGGTTCCCGGTGCGTTGAAAATTATTACAACCTAACCGGGATAAACCGGAAAAGTGAAAAGTGAGCTAAAGTTTGGAGTGAGCTAAAGTCAAGGAGTCGCTAAACTCCGGCTGTTTATATTAAATTGTCATAATTCCAAAATTTTAGTCACTTTAGTTCACTTTAGTCACTTCACACTTCGTTGGCTGGTATAATTCAAAAACACTTCAAAATTATTTATTCAGGATTTAGGTGCAAATGTACAAACCAGAGATGAAAAAAGCAAAAGATTATATCATTTTTCCGCTGGACGTTTCTTCCGTAAAGACCGCCAAACAATACGTTGAAACCCTTTCAGAATCGGTGGGCATGTTCAAAATAGGTCTGGAACTTTTTATTCGATCCGGGCCTGATATCATTAATTTCATAAAAACCTCCGGAGCAACCGGGGTTTTTTTGGATTTGAAATTGCATGATATTCCGGAAACCGTCTCACGTGCCATGCAGAATATTGCCGACTTGGGCGTTGCATTTGCAACGGTTCATTGCGGAGAGACTTCCAGAATGCTTGAAGCTGCAGTTAAAGGCGGCAAGGACAAGGTTGCCGTACTGGGAGTTACGGTTTTAACCAGCGTCTTGAATGAAGATTTAGAATCTGCGGGGTTCAGGAAAATATTTTATGACGACCTGACAAGGCTTGTAATCAAAAGGGCGGCCATGGCAAAACAGGCGGGCTGTAAGGGTATCGTCTGCTCTGCCCTTGAAGTGAAAATGATAAAGGAAACATTCGGTCAAGATTTTATTGCGGTAACGCCGGGCATACGTCCCAGTTGGGATGCGGACGGTAAAAATGATCAGCGGCGGGTAACAACGCCGGCTCGGGCGGTTGAAGACGGATCCGATTATCTTGTAATCGGGCGGCCCATCAGGGATGCAAAGGATCCAAAGGATGCCGCTGTCCGCATTGCCGAAGAAATCGAGACCGTACTATAGGGTTTATCAATAACATTCTATGCCGCTACGCTGGCGAAAAACTCACCCATATGATGATAACACACATCCGGGGTCTCGACCATGGGCCAGTGGGTATCGCCTGTATATTGCCGGTTTGGAATGTCATGTGTGATAATGAATTCCCGGGTTTCTTCCGGCGTGCTCTCCGTGCCCCAATAGTAAAGCTTTGCACATTGCAGGGAAGCAAAATCACTGCCGTGTGTCCCGGCTTCGCCAAGTTGCGCTGAAGACCGCCCCCAGGCCATCATTGCCTTGGGACTGGCAAACCGTAAGCTGGCCAAGTACCTCTGGTACGCCTCACTCTTTGCGGCCCGTCCGTAAATCAGATCGATAAAGTATCGATAAAACGCATCCGCTCGATCGAACTCTGCGGCCCGTGCCGAGAAATATCCATCCGAACGGGTCAGGTTGCCTTCGATACTGAAGACACCTTTTACGGTTTCACCCAACTCCCGTGCAACCCGCGTTGCGATCACCGAACCCAGAAAGTGACCCACCAGCAGGACGGGTCTGTTGCGCGAAAGCGCGTTGATCAGGTCTATGGTAACCCCGGCCGCTGCTTCCAGAGACATCTTTCCCGGCAGAGGAGGACTCACGCCGAATCCCGGCAGATCCGGCGCGAAAATAGTATAGGACACCGCCAATTCACTGGAAAACACCTCCCGGAAGCTGAGACTCGACTCTCCAAAACCGTGCAATAACCAGATGTGCGCTAGGCTCCCCTGTTTTCGATGCGACCGAAGGAATACACCTTCCTGAACAATCGGATAGTACATCAATAAACCCTCCCGGTTCTCGAACAAGATGGATTTGGCCATGCACTATTTATTGGGAGAATACTCTGGCTGTTGCAAAAAATAATACTGTCTGCCATTTACTCCAAAACATGGATGTTTCTCTTTGCACACATATCCTTGAGGATCTTCGGCCATACAGAGACTTCGACTTCGCCGATATGGGCCGTTCGAAGCAGGTACATGTGGGTCCTGGACTCTCCGATACCGCCTCCGATGCTCAGAGGAATCTCATCATTGAGGATGGCCCGGTGATAGGGAAAATTGAGGAATTCTTCCTGGCCGGACATCTTTAGCTGGATTTTAAGCGTTTCCTTGGTGACCCGTATCCCCATGGACGTCAGTTCGTGGCGCCGTCTGGTTACCGGGTTCCACACCAGGATATCTCCGTTTAATCCATGATACGGTTCACCGCCTTTAACGATGGTCTCGGTAGCCCAGTCATCGTAATCCGCAGCGCGCATTTCATGGGGGTACCCATCCTTTAAAGGCCAGCCAATACCGATGATGAAGATCGCCGGGGATTTTTCCATAAGGATCCGATTCTCTCGTTTCTTCCGCGGCAGGTCCGGGTACCCATCCAGTATTTCTTCGGCATGAACAAATGTGAGATGCTCGGGAAAGTCGGGGTATTTATCTGTCTTTAACCGGGGGAACATTTCCTGAGCCATCTTGCCCGCACCCCGGATAACCTTCCAGAGCTTTTTAACGACATCTTTGAGAAAGTCAAGGTTGCGGTCGTTCTCGGTTATGGCCAGCTCCCAGTCCCACTGGTCTACATACGCGCTGTGATCGTGGTCCAGAAAATAGTCTTTGCGAACCGCTTTCATGTCAGTACATATGCCTTCACCCACATCACAGCTAAACTGTTTGAGAGCCATGCGCTTCCACTTTGTAGCTGCCTGAACAACCTGGGCGTGTATGGGTTTATTGAGTCCAAGCCCACAGGTAAACTCCACGGGTGTTCGCGAGCCGTCACGATCCAGGTAATCATTCACACCGCTATCGCGGTCAACGATCAGGGGTACCTGCACCATTTGCAAATTAAGTTCCTTACACAGATTCTCTTCAATGTACTTCTTCACTGCAAAGACAGCTTTCATTCTTTCTTTTGGAGAAAGCAAAGGTTCGTAGTCTGTGGGTAGCGTCTTTTCCAAGTCATCATAGTTCCCGATACCAGGCCCGGCTAGGTCTGCTTTTTTGTCCGTCATTGGCTTTCCCTTTATTTTATTTTGGCAATGTCCGTTAGTGTTTCCCGGATTTTCTCATATCCGGATCATTTATCACCTGAATTTGGAGGTAGCATTTCTACACCTAAATTTTGCATACATCAACTAAAAAACAACCTCAAGGTTTTTTGACCGAAACATCAGGGCTGTTTGAAGGCCTCTCAACAATTTTCATGAAATATTCGGGCTAACGAGTTTGAAAATCATCAATAATTTGATTTAAAGCTTCGTTAAATTCATTGGGTTTAACTTGTGCAACAAAATGACCCGCACCATAAATTAAGACGACGTTTTCATGCAAAGCTATTTCTTTACCCGTGGGCGCCCCGTTTATATTGCGCAACTTTTTAGAGTAGTTATCTAAATCGGATGGAACATTCTTGGCATTCCATCTGAATATTTCATACATTGCACTGATTCCCATTTCTTGACCGGCAACGGACATTTGTGTCACAATCCACGTTATTAAATCCGGATCGGCTTCCGGCGTAAACATAGAGCGCACCAATTGCTCTGATGCGGCTTTGAAATCATTTTTGAATGGTTTCACAAAGTCATCAATTTCTTCTTCAGATTTAGGATATTCGAATGGAGTATAGAATGTATCAACGCCAACAACTCCTATCACTTTATCACCAATTAGCTTGGCTGCCTCAATCGATACGGGACCTCCCATAGAGTGACCAACCAAAATAACATTACCACCATCTATTTCATTAACAACCGCTGCAACATCTTTCCCAAACGCTTGCATGGTATATTTTTTACGCTTGCTATTAGAAAGTCCATGACCAGCCAAATCTAACCACACCACCTTATGTTTTTTTGAAAAATACTCAATCTGGGGTTTCCAGAATTCATGATTGCATGTCCAGCAATGCACAAAAACGATGGTCGTCCCCCCTTGGCCATGAACACCATAGGTGATAGAGCTCCCATCATCTGATTTCACTGTCAATACATTTTGCTTTGTTAAGTTTTGGACAGAACTACACCCGGCAATTAAAGCAATCCCGAGAATAAAAGCGAATGCGGTCGAAATCTTTGCTGCGTTCATTTCACCTCCTTATTTTTTTTAAAAAATAGTGTCCATTCATAAATGAGGATTTTTGTTCAAGATCAAGCCTCCGGCCCGTAGGGCCAACGCTCCGGAGGGGCATGTGAAAAAAATAACCATCCCGGTACCATCTGCCGGCCTGTCCCGGTGCTTCCACGGGGAGCTACGGGGCAGGCGGGACAGCAGGCATATGTTTAATATTCCGAGGAGTTATTCGCCACCGAACTTTGGCAAATTGATTTTTTGAACATAACGCAGAAATTGGGCTCCGGTTAAATATGATGAACTCGTAAAAAGTCCGATTTAGACGGTTTTGTAAAAAG
>CAZDAB010000090.1:0-9605 GCA_964502855.1 uncultured Desulfobacteraceae bacterium
ACGGTTCCGGCAACCGTTTATGGAATTCGAAAGTATTTGGGTTCCGGACTCATCAAAGGGCTCGGACCTGTCATGGCCGGTCGAATCGTTAAAAAATTTGGAGAACAAACCCTTGATGTCATTGAGAATGAAATCGATAAACTTTCCCGGGTCAACGGCATCGGCAAAAAACGTATCGCCATGATACAAAAGGCATGGGATGATCAGAAAGAGATTCGTGATGTCATGCTGTTTCTTCAATCTCACGGAATCAGTTCCGGATATGCCACGAAAATATTCAAACAATATGGGAATCGATCCATTGCGGTGGTAACAAACAACCCCTATCGTCTTGCAACGGATATTTTTGGAATAGGATTTGTGATCGCCGACCGTATCGCCTCAGAACTCGGATTTCCTGAAGATTCACCCTTGAGGGTTGAAGCAGGCATTCTCTATGTCCTCAATCAGCTCTCAGATGAGGGTCATGTCTTTTACCCATATGAACCCCTTATAAAAAAGAGTCAGGAGATCCTTGGCGTTGGAAGAGATGTGCTTGTCGAGGCACTCGGTAATATTGCCGTTGAACGAAAGGTAATTATTGAAGACATAAACAAAAGAATCGAAGAGTTTAAAGAAAACAGCAAAGCCGTATACCTGGCCAAGTTTTATTTATGCGAAACCAGCATCTCCGACCGGTTGAAGCTACTCCTAAAAGCGCCTAAATCTGTCCGCCATGTCGCATCTGAAAAGGCCATAGATTGGGTACAAAAACAACTAAATATTACCCTGGCAGAAGAACAGGTCCGGGCTATCCATTCCACTCTAACAAACAAGATCATGATCATAACCGGTGGGCCGGGCACCGGTAAAACGACGATTATCAATGCGGTGTTAAAAATCTTTTCCAGGCTTAACGTAAGAACACTGCTGGCTGCGCCTACGGGCAGAGCAGCAAAACGGATGAGTGAAACAACGGGGCATGAGGCCAAAACCATTCACCGCCTGCTGGAGTTCAGTTTTATTAAGGGCGGATTTCAGAGAAACCAAGAGAACCCCCTCAATTGCGACCTTCTCATACTGGATGAGGCATCCATGATAGACACTATTTTAATGCACCACCTGTTAAAGGCCGTTCCGTCTTTTGCGACGGTTATTCTTGTGGGAGACGTGAATCAGTTGCCGTCAGTGGGAGCGGGAAATGTTCTCAATGATATAATTACATCGGGTGCGGTGCCGGTGGTGGAACTCAAAGAGATTTTCCGCCAGGCCAAAGCGAGCCGGATTATTGTCAATGCTCATAAAATCAATAACGGTATTGTCCCGTCATTTGAAAACGATATGCCCGACAACGATTTTTATTTTATCCGGCAGGAAGACCCTCAAAAGGTTCTTGAAATTATACTGGAATTGACAAAAACACGTATTCCCCGACGATTTGGTTTTGATCCGGTCGACGATATTCAAGTTTTAACCCCCATGCACAAGGGAGTGGTGGGGGCCGAAAACCTCAATATAGAACTGCAGAAAACACTCAATCCGGTTCAAGACGGCGTCGTACGGGGAAATCGGAATTTTAGAGTCAACGATAAGGTAATGCAGATCAGGAATAATTATAACAAAGAGGTTTTCAACGGCGATATCGGAAGAATTACCGGTATCCGACCTGAGAAATACGAGGTGGTCGTCACCTTTGATGGCCGGGATGTTGCCTACGAGTTTTCCGACCTTGATGAAATCGTCCTGGCCTATGCTGTTTCGGTGCACAAATCACAGGGCTCAGAATATCCTGCCGTGGTGATTCCCATTCTTACCCAGCATTATATCTTGCTGCAGCGCAACTTGATTTACACCGCCGTAACCAGAGGCCGGGATCTGGTAGTAATCGTCGGTACCCGGAACGCCCTGGCCATAGGAATAAATAACGACAAAACACAAAAACGCTTCACATATCTAAGACATAGATTGAGTTAATTTTTTTGCAACAAGACCTTAACTCTTGCTGGAGGTTATGGTTTGGAAGGAAGTAATCTGCTGTTTAACTTTACGGCTTTTACATTTCGGACATTGAAATTTTTTCTTTTCATATTCAGAAATTTTCATGATCACGGCAAAAGGCTTCTTACATTTTTCACAAATAAATTCGTATGTAGGCATGGTATAATCTCCTTTTACTTATGAAATCTTTTACCCGTCAATTATAACTGCCGGAAATGATCGTTCGTTGTTATAGAAGTTTTATCTATACTACTTACTATTATTTTATACATTCTTATCAATAGAGGATCAACATATTTTTTCAACCATATTAAAACCTAAATTGAGCGATTTTTTTACTCGATCTGCACCGATCTCTTGCGCATCAAGGATCCGCGAAAATCCTCGACATATCCACGGGTATGCCTGCGGTTTTCGCGAACCCTTATACATCAAGATCTCAGCACATCTCTTCGCAAAAAAAATCACTCAAGTTAGGTAAAAATTTCCTTTTAGATATTTTTGTCTTTTTAACTCCGGAAATTTTTCAATGGCATACCGCAACATGGTGCGAGGCATCCTTTTATAATATTTCTTCAAGAATATCTCTTCAGTGGAAATATGACGCTTGCCGATTTCTCGCAGCATCCATCCTACGGCTTTATGAATCAAATCTTGTTCATCCGTCAGCAGGATTTTTGAAATTTTGAGTGTCTCTGAGTAGTTATCATGCTTAATAAAATGGAATGTCGACAATATTGCAATTCTCCGTTCCCACAAACTGTTAGATTTTGCAAGACGGTAAATAGGTTCTTTGCTTTTATCCATTAAGAAGGCGCCGACAATATGTTGCGCCGAGCCGTCAACAAGATCCCAACTATTTATAAATTTTGTGTTTTGTAAATACAGCTCATAAATTTTCTTTTTTACCGTTTCATTCCCCTTTGAATATTTGCTGACAAGGATCAAGAGTGCAAACAGCCTCTCCTCATGAATTGAGGACTTGAGTAATTGCATGACTTCCTTTATTGTGATGTCCTGATATTCTTTGACCAGCTTCCTTAAATCAGGAACTCTGACCCCTATGAAAACATCACCTTCACTATATTCACCGGGACCGGTTTTAAAAAATCTCTGTAAGACTTTAGCTCTTTCTTCACTCTCGAGTTGCTGCAATTTTTTTCGAATATCTCTTATTACCACAATATTAAACTCGATTTAAATAACATCTCAATAAATGATGGATTCGGGTTAATATGATTATTTCATACACCAGAAGTTATTGAGAAGTTAACAATTTAGCCCTTTGAAACAAATTATCGGATTCAGACAATCCGGTTTAAACATTTCTCCCAAGAGGAAACGGCGGTATCTGTCTTTTCTGCCTGAAGTTAACCAACAGAATGCCTGAGACGATCAACAATAGGGCGATAAGAATATTGACCGTGATCGGCTCTTCCAGGACAAGTCCTCCCAGCATGACTCCTGAAATTGGCATAAAGAAAATAAAAGAATGCAATGCAACGGCACCGTATTTTTGCAGCAAGGTAAGCCATGCGACAAAACAAAAAGAAGCCGTTACAAGGCCCTGGTATAAGAGAGCGCAAAAAACTTTTGCGTCAACATGGGCTATCATGGCGCTGTCCCAAACAAATCCTTCAAGAAAAAAGAAAGGAGCCGAAAATATCATGGGATAAAGGACCATATGAAACGGTTTAAAGGCGTGAATAATCCTTTTGGTATAGACTGCGCTGCAGGACCAGAGAAACGCTGCGAAAAGGATTATTAAATCACCGACCTTAAAGTCGGCTGTAACTCCCTTTTTTTCAAAAAATACAAAAACCACACCGGCAAATCCAAGGAGGATACCCAGAATCTTTCGTTTGGTAATCCGGTCTCCGGGAATGAAATAATGTGCCAGAAAAAGCGTAAAAAAGGGTTGTAAATTAAGCATCAGGGTTCCCTGGGACGCATTGCTTTTGCTGAGCCCAAGATAAAACAGCGATAGCTGCACGGTAAAGACCATAGAGATAATCAGTAGCTGACAAACCTGCCCGCTCTCAATTTTAAAGGATCTTCCGGTAATTCGAGCCCACAGAAAAATCGCCGCCGAAGCCATACTGAAACGGAGTCCCGCGGTGGTGAACACCCCCACTCCGGAAAGACTGATTTTAATCGCAACGGCATTGGCCCCGAAAAGGACACACAAGCATACGGTAAAAACTGCGGCTAAAAAAGAGAGTTCCTGATTTTGGGGCGTATGGTTGATCATTGCATATATTATTCAATATGAACCGTATCCCCGAGTTTGGGAACAATTGCTGAAAAGCCTTGATTGTTTAAAAATTCTGCAAATGATAGGGATTGATCTTCTTCACCGTGGACCACGGCGATCTTATGGATATGCAAATTAGATTCCTTAAGAAAACGGAACATTTCATTTCTGTCTCCATGGGCGCTGAAACCGCCCAATTTTACGACGTGTGCTTTCAAAGGATAGGCTTTGTTTAGAAATTTCAGCAGGGGTGGGGAACCGTTACGACCGGATTTCTCATATTTCGTGCCCTGTTCAATAATACGACGTCCAAGGGTATTTTGAGCCATATATCCGACAATCAGAATTGTATTCCGAGGGTTATGGATTTTATGCCGCAAATGATGCAGAACCCTCCCGGCTTCACACATTCCAGAGGCTGCGATGACGATATGAGGTTTCTGACTGCGATTCAACGCCATTGATTCTTCGACCGAACCCACAAAATGAATCTTGTCAAAGAAAAACGGATTTTGACCTTTTGCAAGAAAGGTTTCATGAGTTTCGCGGTCATAAACTTCAGGATGCTCTCCAAAGACACGGGTAATATTGGTTGCCAGAGGGCTGTCCACGAATATGGGAACCGGCCGGACTTCATTGTCATTATACAGTTCGTGCAGCATGTATAAAAGTTCCTGAGTGCGACCGTATGCAAATGCAGGTATAATAACCGTTCCTCCCCGTTCAACGGTATCTGTAAGAACCTTTTTTAACCTGGGTTTCAAATCTTGCAACGGTTCGTGAAAACGGTTTCCGTAGGTGCTTTCCATGATCATCAGGTCGATGTTCCGGTCGGTCTCTTCGAAATTAAGGGCCGGATCTTTTATAATGGGTTTGTTAAATCGGCCGATATCGCCCGTAAAACAGATCGTGCGTGAATGACCGTTTTCAATGACCTTGATTATGGATAGCGCAGATCCTAAAATATGACCGGCTTCGTAAAACGTGCAGGTTGAGTCTCTTCCAACGACTGTGGGGCTGCGATACGGATGGCCTTCAAAAAAAGTCAGAGCGTGTTTTGCATCTTCGGTGGAATAAATCGGATGAACTGCGTCGATGTGATGTTCTTGGATGAGTTCGTTGATTTTTTCTATGTTAAGTTGATGACCGTCTTTTTTTAAAATCTTTTTGATATCGTTTAATTCTCTTTTTGAGTTTCTTTTTTTGCCATGGGACATTTTCTCCTGAGATAAAACGGATCTCAAGGTTTTATAATTGAGGTAATTTGCGTCTGATTCCTGGATGTGAGCTGAATCCATCAAGAGGTATTCGCATGCATCTTGAGTTGCGCGGGTACATACAATCCGTCCAACAAAATTGTTTTTCGTCAGCAATGGGATGCGTCCGGAATGATCGATGTGCGCATGCGAAAGGACAAGGCTGGTAATGTGTTGCGGATCAAAGGGCAGTCGCCTGTTTTTTTCTTCGGTTTCTTTGCGATGACCCTGAAACATTCCGCAGTCCAGCAGTATACGATCATTTTCGGTGGCTATCAAATGCATAGAACCGGTAACTTCCCGAGCAGCGCCGTAAAACGTTATATCCATAGTCGTTATCTCCTTTAAATTCTTGCTTGATTTGTCCATTCAACATGAAAATTGTTTTTGACAACAGATGCAATGTGTTCATCGAAATAATAGTGTTCTATAAGCCATTCTTGGTCCCTGTAGTCTACTACCAGATGATTATCGTCGATTGTCCGTATAATACGACATTTTAAAAGGTCCCTGATACCGGTTCCCGAAGCCTTTAATACCGATTCCTTTGACGTCCAGTAGCGATAAAAAAGGATGAATTGATCTGTGTCTGAAAGTTCCCATTCACTGTCATGGGCTGTTTTTCTAAAAAGAGCCTTTGAACAGGACCGGATCTTTTCGATATCAATACCGATCGGAGTTGAAGCAATCACGCCCCCCACATATTTGGGCTTGTGGGTAAGGGACCAGTAATTCCCGTTAAAAGGCAACGGAACACCTTTTTCATCTTTTTTTAGGTTGCGTAATTGGACGCGGCTCTTTTTGGCGGATATTTCAAGGGCTTTTCTGGCATGTTTGCTTAGGAAGGAAACCTTTTCTCTGCCTTTAAGCTGTTGTTCTTTATCAGGAACAGAGAGAATTACCGGATATATAATCAGGGATGGGGTATGGGGTATGGGGTTCGGGATGGTTTCCATATTAATTCGAATTATGCTTTTCCCTTTGCATTTTGCGCTTTAATTCCAATGCCTCATCATATACTTTATTTTTCGGAAGGCCGTATTTTTGGGCGATAATTTTTGAAAGTTCGGAAAGTTTGCTTTGTTTTTTCTCCAGCGCTTTAATGATCTCGGTTCTAACGGTATTAATAGAAACGTCGTTGTTTTTTTCACATCCCGTTAAAAGAAGCGTGCATTCGCCTTTTATTGCCGGCCGTGCATTCAAGCTGGAAAGAATTTCAGATAAAAAGCCTCTAATAAATTCTTCATGTAACTTGGTCATCTCCCTGGAGAGCACACCGTACCTGTCCCCCATAACAGATATGGTCTCCTTTAAAAATGTCAAAATACGCTTCGGAGATTCATAAAATACCATGGTTTTGCTTTCCCCGGCAAGCTCTTTGAGTTGATTGAGCCGCTTTGCTTTTTTTTTAGCGGGAAAGCCTATGAATACAAAGGAATCGGTTGGCAGTCCCGAAACACTGAGAGCGGCAATGGCAGCCGACACACCGGGTATGGGGATGACTTTTATATTGTTAATGACGGCCTCTTTTACAAGCCTGTAGCCGGGATCAGATACTGATGGCGTGCCTGCATTTGATACCAGGGCCACCGATGATCCGGCCTTGAGCCTGTTAATAAGATCCGGCGTACGTTCATTTTCATTATGTTCATGAAAAGAGATCATACGACATTTGATATTGTGATGTGCCAGGAGCCTGCCGGTATGTCTTGTATCTTCTGCGGCCACAAGATCGACATGCCCGAGAATATCGAGAGCTCTTAGGGTGATATCGTCTCTGTTCCCTATGGGAGTGGCAACAACGTAAAGAATGCCTGGTTTATTGTTGGGGTTTGACTGCAAAATAAAATCCTCTTTACCTTCCGGTTCACGTGTAAGCCAGTTGGAAGGCATTTTTAACGATTTCTATATCAGGATTTTTTTCTGCGGAAAGTATGCTGACCACGTCAAACCGTGCCTTGACTTTATGTTGTTTTAAGGCTTTTAGATAGTAGAGTGCCACCATGGAAATTTTGCGCTGTTTTTTAGGGGTTACGGCCCATTTGGGATTCCCGAAACGACCGGATTTTCTTGCCTTGACCTCTATAAAGACAAGCGTATCCTTATCTTTTGCAATAATATCGATTTCGCCCAGCTTATTACGGTAATTCCGCTCCAGAATTTTGTATCCGTTCTTTTTAAGATGCCTGACGGCAATGGACTCACTTTCTTTACCGAATTGCTGTGGTTTGTTCAGCATCGATCATAAGACCTTTACGCTTTTGTATAACAATTCAAGATCTGCCGGCTTGATATAAACGTCTCCAAGTCCGTCTGTATCGAGATAGATTCCATTTTCACCTTGCTTAATATCATACTTTCCAGTCATGCCCGGCTTGATAGACACATCAAAATCATTTTTTTCATAAATTTTCTTTTTTCCTATTCCGTATAATATCCGCGGGATGAGCGCATCCCCGATTTGGGTAAAATGATGGCACCCCTTTGCGGCATTATTGAATTGTTTGTTTTGTCAATTGTTGTTTGCTAAACCATATCTATCCATTTATTTGAGCTATGAGTTCGTTGGGATCGAAGACCTTCAGGACAGACCCTGCAAAGTCTTTCGTATTTCTGGTGACAACAAGAATCAACCCCGGCCATTTGGCCGGACTCGTCCAACACCGCGTCCTTTTGTGTACGCCCGGCATGGGCGTGAACTTATGGGGTGACCCGCATATGCGGAGGATATCGCGGAGGTTTCACCCCACTGAAGGGCCAAACGCGAAGAACAGTGGCATGCCCATGAGCTCTGAAATGCAATGAATCCGAACGGGGGAGCAACTAAACAGGCGTGTCATGGGAAATCGTGCTCCTGATGATCAAAAGCAGTTGCCGTCAGCTTTTCAAAGAACTGTTTTTTGGATCATATTCCCGGCTACGGCCCGGTATCTTCGTGAACCCCGGTGCGGACCCGCATGCCGGGTGGTGTGGGGGCTGGGGGTTAAAATCCCCCGGCTACCCGATTTGCTTTAGATGATTAATCCAAATAGATTTCAACAAACTCACGGGGTTTATGCACTTTAATGCCCTTAAATCCTTTTATTTTTAATAGATGCTTATCACCGCTTACGATAATTTTCGTATCGCTGGCTATTGCACATTCAATGAATTTGTTATCATCTGGATCCTCGCACACTGTTATATCAACATTTTTAGTGTCAACGAACTGTCCATGCACCGTAACCAACTCAATAATCGGTAGAATATCAATTGAGGGATATTGAAGCGCTAAAGACTCATCAACACGCTGATATTCAATGAGAATATCCTGAGATAGGATTATTTGTAGTCTTTTCTTTTTTCATGCTCGTAAAATTTGAGAGGGTGGCCCACTGAAAAATATCCCGGAAATAAATACATTTGTATCAAGGACAATTTTCATTTCTATTTGCCACGAACGCTTAATATCGCATCTTTAATATCAACTTTTTTTAATCCTGCTTTTTTCCCGTTCCGCCGAGCCTCAGCAATTAACTCATCAAAATCGTTAAGATTTGGTGGCGATATACTTTTTAATATCACAACGTCTTTATCCCCCACTACAACAAATTGAGATCCGGGTTTTAAGTTCAACTTTTTCCTAATTATTTCAGGTATAACAACCTGTCCTTTCGAGGACATTTTAGTGGTTGAAACATTTGTCATAGTTTACCTCTCTCTTCGTTTGATTTATCTTACTGGTAAGATACTATTGCAAATAAAATAAAAATGCAAGAACGAACGCACCTATTTTTGAAAGCGAACATTGCGGATAACCAGCGGGCATGAGGACTTCAGAGCTTACAAAGATTTTAACGGAACATCCCCCGATTTATTTCCGTCTGGTTCATCAGCTTGGTTCGAGGTCAGTTTTTCACTTTCTTGAACAGCATCTCATCGCGAAAGAGACTCTATTTGTTTTTGACGGATTAATGACCGTTTTCCAGCGCTCCTCTTTTTGTGGTCGTTATTTTGCCCAACCAAGGGGACAAACCAAGCGCAGCTGTGATCCCGCATCCCTTTTGCCTTTTTCCAGTCCACTTCCGGATATTGAGGCAGAAACGTCCCGCTGGTGATTTTATCCAGATTTTTCAATG
>CAZDAB010000091.1:0-2580 GCA_964502855.1 uncultured Desulfobacteraceae bacterium
TACCGGAACCGGATTCATTAATGTCTTTAAAAAGACACTTTCTAAACAGGAGGTTGTAAGATGGACAAAATAATTGAGATGAAAAACCAGAAGTATGAACTAATCAAAGAACAGCGGGCTATGCTTGACAAGATTGACGAAGAGAATCGGAAATTTACGGATGAGGAAAATGTCGAGTATAAAAGACTGAGCGATGAAATCGACACGCTTGAAAAAGAAATCTTGGATGCTGAGGCCGATTTGAATCGTCGTCGAAAACTGGCCGAAAAAGAGGCGGAAGCAAAGAACGCAAGAACAGTTATCAAAGTTCCTAATCCCGAGATTGCCGATGTGGATCCTGAAAAGGAATTTCGCAATACCGGCGAATTTCTGTTTGCTCTTGTAAGATCAAAACGGGATGGCATCTATGATCCGCGTCTTGATATTCTGAGAGAAAAACGAGCGCAATCAATGGGAACCGGCGCCGAGGGCGGTTATGCACTTCCAGAACAATTCGATGCAACCATAAGGCAGGTACAGGCCCAGGAAGCCATTGTAAGGCCGAGAGCAACCGTTATTCCAGCGGGAAGTCCGCCAGATGCTAAACTGACATTTCCGGCGCTGGATCAAACATCAGGATCTAACATTTATGGCGGGGTTACGGTAGTGCATACAGGTGAGGCCATAACCATGACCGAAACGAGCTTTAAACTCCGCGAAGTGAGCCTGGAGCCTAAAGAAATCAGCGCCTATGTCGTTCTTAGCAACAAATTAATTATGAACTGGGTAGCATCCGGTTCTTTTGCGTCGAGAGTGCTTTCCTCCGCTATGGCCGGTCAGGAAGACTACGACTTTATGCGTGGCGACGGCATTAATAAGGCAACTGGCTTTATCAATTGCGCTGCTGCTATTGCTTATTCAAGAGCCGGGGCCGGGGCTATTGCGTTTGCTGATGCTTATGGAATGCTTGCCCGTATGCTTATGAGGGGCGGTTCTTATGCGTGGTTAGCTTCTCAGACCACGATTCCGCAGTTAGCCGCTATGGTTGATGCTGGTTCTCATGCGGTTTGGCTGGGCGGTGCCGGTCCTGCAAATAATGCCGGTGCTGGTCCCTTACCTTCAACTCTGCTTGGTCTTCCGGTTATATTTGTTGATAGACTTCCGGCACTTGGGACAAAAGGCGACATTTCACTTGTGAACCTTTCGATGTACTTAATCAAAGACGGATCCGGCCCGATAGTAGCTTCAAGTGAGGATATTCTTTTCCTATCAAATCGAACAGTCTTTAAGATCGTTTGGAATGTCGATGCAAAACCATGGCTTACGGAACCCATTGGACTCGAAGGCTCAACAACTAACACCGTGAGCCCGTTTATTATCCTTAATTAAAAAACCAGATCATGGAGGTAAAGCAATGAAAAAACCTTATGAACGAATAAGAATTGAACCAATTAGTTGTTGGAGGGGAACTGCCGCCGGCGGTGGTGCTGTAGGAAGTACGATTGGCGGCGGGGTGGTCGATATTACTAATGGAATTGGTGATTTAAGTATTATTGTTGGCGCTCAGAGCCAGCTTGGCACCGCTTCTGTTATGACGTTAAACTCAGGTACGGCTGTAAACAACATCAAATTTTCAGTGTATGAAGGAACAGCAGCCACACATGCCGGGAGTGCTATTAGCGGGGCAACCCTATCCCTTGGTTGTGCAACCGCCGGAGTAATGCGCGGCCTTCTTGATGCGTTTGTGGTAGTATCTTCACTGTTAACGACCGCTCAGACCCTTACGATTAACGGGATTGTTTATCATACCGCAACCACTGGGCCAGGTCGGGATGGTTCGGCAGTATCGGCGGAATATGTTGCCGCTATTAATGGAAGTGCCGCTTTGCAAAAACTTCCCCATTATAAGGCCCATTCGACAGGTGGCGGTTTTATGGGCGCGACGTCAATGTTCTATATTACCGCGGATGATGATGAGGCAACGGGCCTGACTATTACAATGAGTGCAGTTACCGACACGGCGGTCCCTTACTGGAATAAAGTGCAGGGTAAAATTGATATTAACGCTCATGCTCTTTCAACCTGTACGCCTAAATTCCTGTCGGTAAGAAACGCAACATTCGCCGGGAATACTGCCGTTGTATATTCTTACTTGGTTCGGGGTGGAAGAACCCCTGGGGCTTTAACGGCAATTAACACTTAAAAGGAGGTTATCATGCCAAAATGGTTTAGTGAAAAACATAAAGTCGATATTTGGGCTGACCCGATTGGCGGTTGTACGGCTGTACGATACCTCCCTTATTACGATATGCTTGATATGGAATCCATAGATTTTTTTATAAGCGGGGCGATTGAGGGCGGCACGGTTGGAACTACTTGTGCGCAAAACATATCTGCTCAAATTTACGGAGCTACTAATAGCACAGGGGGAGGTGCAACTGCTATCTCATCCGCAACCGGGATTTTGGCCAAATCCGCAACTTCTATAGGAACCGTTGCCAGGGCAAAAGGATTGATGATTGAATTTAATCAAGGTTTAGCTGATGGTAATTTGGGCGCAACGATGACGGTTCTCGGCCAGGAATTTATCAGCGCAACCGG
>CAZDAB010000091.1:2680-6662 GCA_964502855.1 uncultured Desulfobacteraceae bacterium
CATCTTGCGGTTAAAACCGAACAGTTAAAAGATCATAGGTATGTATCATTAGGCATTTCACAGTCGGGAGCTTCGCTTGCGGTCGCGACTGCTGTTATTAGACAGCCCATATCGGTTTTTGTTGTAAGGACAAAAGAAACCAATACGCCGTCAACTATGACAGGTTTAGGAGTTGGTTATAGTAAAAACTTACCGGCAAGCGCATGTTAAGCCAAAGGAGGGTATTTGATAGAAGAAAATAAGGAAGTAAAATCCCCACAAGTTGAATTGAGTCCTCTTATTATTGATCCGAATAAAAAGGTTGCCATTGTTGGAACGTCTCACTCGTGGAAGCTGGCTCCTTTTGACGATGAATCATTTGAAATATGGGGAGTCAATAACGCATTTTTAAATACAAACGGAAGAAGATGCACTCGGTGGTTTGATATCCATTTCTTTGAAAAAAAAGAAGATAAATGGTTCAGGCGATGGAACCAGAATTTCAGGGGTAAGACCGTTAATGATTATATCGAGGATTTAAAAAAACTTCCTTGCCCGGTCTATATGCAGCAGAAATGGCCCGAAATACCGAATAGTAAACGATTCCCAATTGAGGAAGTTGTCGGCAGGTTTGGAGCATATATCACCAACTCGATTTCTATGCAGTTGGCTTATGCTATCCATTTAGGGTTCGGAGAGATTCAGATCTTTGGTGTTGACATGAGTGTTGGCACCGAATGGGAATATCAAAGACCCAACTGTGAGTATTTCATTGGCATAGCGGTTGGGATGGGGATTAAGGTTTATGTTCCGGGTGAGTCGGATTTAGTTAAAACCATGTTTCTTTATGGTTATGGGGAGAGAGAAAAAAGCGAGTGGGTTAAAAAAACCGATATCATAAAGAAAAATCTAAATATAAAAATTAACCGGACTCAGCAGGAAATTATGGCGCTTGAGGCGCAACTGAATGAAAAGAAAACTATTATTAATCAAAGCGTCGGCGCACAACAGAGCGTAATTGAATTGAGAAAACTATGGGTCCAGGATTTTGGCAACTTTCACCATCCAGAATAGGAGGCTTATGAGATCTGCAATATGTTTAAAAGAAATATTCTGGAAGGGAAAAACTTATAGGTCTGGAGATTTTATCAAAATAACTAAAGAAAATGCTTATATCTTGGTTAACGCTGGCGTTATCGGTGATGTAAAAGAGTTTGCGGTAAGGGAAGCCCCGGAGAATGCATCCGTACCGCACAAGAGAGGCCGGAAACCGAAAGAAAAGGCTGTTGTATTATGAAAAAAATCTTAGCTACTGCGCCCGTTATATATCCGATTACGCTTGATGAACTCATGATGCATTGTAGGATTGACGATGATACTTTATATGAATATGACTATCTTAATAACATTATCAATAGCGCAACGGAACAGGCGGAGAGTATAACCAATAGGGCTTTATTAACGCAGACTTGGGATTGTTATCTTGATAGTTTTCCGGCAGGTGATTCTTTTAAATTGCCATTTGGAAACCTTCAATCCGTTACGCATATAAAATATACAAATTCAGCCGGAACACAAACCACCATGACGGTTACTACCGATTATCTTGTCGAGCTTAATGGTGATCAGTGCGGAAAAATAGTTTTACCCTATGGTGAGACATGGCCCTCATTCACTCCTTACCCATCAAATCCCATTGTGGTTAGATTTGTTTGCGGCTGGACAACGGCAGCCCTTGTGCCATTTCCGATTAAAGCGGGGATTTTATTGATTGCGGCTGATTTATATTCGGTCCGTGAGCAAAAACTTACAATGCCAAATATAGTAGAAAATAAAACCTTAATGAATTTACTTATGAGTCATCGACTTTGGGATGAATTCTAATGATCGGGGATCTCAATAAAAGAATAACGATTCAATATAAAGTCAAGACCGCTGATGGCATGGGCGGCTTTGATATCGTATGGACAGATCTTATGACTATATGGGCGGCAATTTGGCCAGTATCGGCAAAGGAACTTGTTCGATCCATGCTACCGAGCATGGAAATAACCCATAGAATTCGGGTGCGACACCAAAGAACAGAGATTAAAGCGCAATACAGAATAAAGTTTACCGACACGGTTAAGGGTGACAGATATTTTAATATTATCTCGATTATCAACCCGAATGAAAAACACGAATGGCTTGATATTATAGCAAAGGAGGCGGCTTAATGGCGATTGTAGCGGGGCATGATTATGTTTGTGCAGAAATATGCGATGCGCTTGGTATAAAAAGAGCGAAAAGGTTAAATTTAAATATGGAAGTTGGCAATATTGTAACAATCGAAGTTACAAGTTTGGTTTATAAAGAAAATCTTAAAAAGCTGATTCCCATATTAAAAAAATATCATCTTGTTGAAACAGATCCACCCATATTTGGTTTAGAATCATGGAAAATTAGAACTTACAAATTATGAAAACTCTTACAAAAGCCATAATGGGGAAAAAAGCCGGTAGTAGTTTCAATACGGCTATTGGCGGAAGGCTTTATAAAACGATCGCGGATGAAGACGCAGTTTATCCATATTCGGTTTTTAAGGTTGTTAATGATAGGCCGGAATACACATTTAAAAATACCTTTGAGGATGTGATTACTCAATTTTCGTTATTTTCGGCAAGCAATAGCTCATCAGAAGTCGAGGATTTATTTACATATTTAAAAACCGTATATGATGATTGTGCATTAACTCTTACGGGATCATCCCTTATTTGGATGGTCAGGCAAAATGCAAATTTGATACTCGAGGAGCACACGGTTAAACCTTCATCCGGCGGGGAATCTATTATTTGGGTTTGGGCGTATCATGTTGATTATAACATAGTATTCGAAAGGACATAATGGAGGCATTGAAAAATAAGCATAAAGGAGAATCAGTCTGGATTATCGGCAAGGGCCCGTCTTTGCGATTTCTTAAAAAAAAAGACATTGGCGAAGGGATCATTATCACAATCAATCAAAGCATTATCCAGATAGAGGCGCTTGGTTTTGAAAATACGATCTATTCTTTGCAAAAAAACGGCGGGGACAAACGAATAAAATCTCAAGACAATCTTTTTCCTAATTGCGAATATTCCGGAGAATGTAAAGATGAATGCGGGAATATGGTTAGGCCTAAAACAGCCACTTTGCTTTTGCATGACTTAGAATCAAAATACTGTTATACCGATTACCCGAAGCGGCATGTTTTTAACCTTCAAAAAATCGGTCTGCCCTGCAATGTGTTTTCGCTCATATTTGCGATTAAAATTGCGTTATACATGGGTTGTGTCAAATTCAAATTTGTATCTTTTGATGCTCATACCGTGGGTGATTTTAGTAGTTTTATCCCAAAGAAAGGAATAAAGCCGGAAAATGATGAATCATGCATGTTATATCGCGATCAGCGACAAAGAATAAAACATTTTATCACCGGTCTTGATTGTGAATGGATTATGCCGGAGAAAGATAGAACCGTTTCCTTCGGCGTACTTGTGAATGATCTGATGAGGCTGGATATGGTTTTCAGACAATCGGAAATACAGGGCACCGCCAACATTATTAAAATGCCCGAAACCGCATGTAAGGGTCTTAATAAACTGCTCGGCATTATGGAAATAGAGGAAGCGGAAATTGGGGTTTTAGCGCATCAGGATATGTACTTTAGGCAGGGCTGGATCGATCAAATGAAGAGTCAAATTGCATTGCTGCCAGATTCTTGGATAGTGGCGGGTATTATCGGTAAAGATATGGATGGCGCTATTTGCGGGCGGGTGCATGATATGAGAATACCCCTTCATTTTTCCACTAACCATAAGTTTCCGCATCCGGCGGCGTGTTTTGATGAATGTTGCATCATTGTTAATCTGAAAAAAGGCTTTCGGTTTGATGAGAATATGCCGGGGTTTGATCTCTACGGAACGCTTTGTGTTCTGCAGGCCAAAGAAATGGGCGGGACTGCCTGGATAATTAATGCTTTTGC
>CAZDAB010000091.1:6762-9594 GCA_964502855.1 uncultured Desulfobacteraceae bacterium
AAAGGGGACTTATGACAGTATTTAATATTGAATCCGAAGAGCAGGGGGACTGGTACGCATTTTTTAATAGCCGTATCGATCCGTCAAGCGGAGAGATTGAATATGATAAACCGGAGAAGGGCGCTGCTGAATTTAGAATAAGGAGCATGGTGCCTTTTTGGGAGGAACGTCGCAAGGATAGAAAGCGGCAATATAAAATGGTTTTAAATCCGGCGACCAGGTCTATGGAGCGGGTTAGGTATTATGAGGATTTATCGGCAGAGGAAGAAAAGCAGGAAAGCGAGGATGCCTGGGATTATGTAATTACCGGCATGAAAAATGCTTTTTCCGCTCCGGGCGTATCCATGGAATGCACCAGGGAAAACAAGCTGAAGCTGATCAAGATGCCTGTGTTTATGCGTTTTCTGAACCGCGTATTTTCCATGATGGCCGAGGTCGGTGTCAAAGAAAAGGAAGCATCGGAAAAAAACTGATCGAGGCCGCCGAGTGGGTTGTTGAATATTTGCCCGAATGCGACGGCTGCCGGGATATGTATAATCGGAGAAATCCTCCCGAGAATCCGCCTTGTGATAAATGCCGGGTCATTCCGAATGAGGAAAACGCAGACGCCTTGAAAATATTTTTTATGGTGAGAAACCAATTAATAATGGGCTTTAACGGTCCGATTGATATTAATCATCTTGCGATTGATGCGGCCATGCGGCGAAACAATATAACGGACAATGCCTGTTTTGAAAAAGTAGTTACTTTGGGGCATTGGTGGATTAGCAGAATGAGGGGGCCTGGATGAGACTTGAGAATTGGAATTGGGGCAAAGCCAATGCGATGGTTGGCAGGAAAAGCATTGAGAGGTTACGCAAGGCAGCCAAAGTAATCGCTAAGAATGTTAGAAGCGAATGCCCGGTTGGCACAATATCCCGGCCAATGTATAAAACCGGGGTATATGCTGGCCAGCCATGGACTAAAAGGGATGGCGGGGCTTTAAAGAAATCAATTAGGGTTGTTGAGAAAAAAGAGAAATTCGGGACTGAGCTAAACCTGACCGCTCTCGCTAATTTTGGCCGGGTGCGTGTCTATGCCGGTGATTATTACGCTTATTATGCTGCAATTGTGGAATTCTATACTCCATTTATGCGGCCTGCTCTTGAAAAATCCAAATCAGAGGTTAAGAGTATTTTGGAGAATGGATAATGGCCGGACATTCAGTGGGAACTATTTTTTATGAAGTTGGTCTCGATTTTACGCCCTACACCCGCGCTCAAAAACGCCTTTTAAAAGATGCCACACAAACCGCCCTTAATATAGAAAAATCCTATAAAGACCTTGGGATCAGATCCGCAAAAGAATTTGATTTGATGAGGGCGAAGATAAGCAATGCTTACAACAGGATTGCTGGTGATGCCAAAAGCTCTGCCGAAGATATAATCAGAGCCGAGAAAGCCAAAGCCGACAAATTAAACTGGATTAATGAGCAGCAATTCGGAAAACAAATATCGTACTTAGATAAAATAAAAAAACATTGGCTAGGCATTACGGCCACCATAACAGCGTCATATTTTGCTCTTTCAAGAGCTTGGAATTATGCGGAACAGGCGGCGCAATATGAACAATCCTATGCCTCTTTTCATTCAATGGCTTTAAAGATGGGGGCCGATGCAGAAGTAATCTTTGGCCGGGTTCGCGAATTATCTGGTGGGTTAATTGATAGGAAGTCTTTAACCGAGTCTATGAATCGGGCCATATCTCTTGGAATTCCAATCGAAAAACTTGGCGACTTAATGGTGGTTGCCAGGGCAAAGGCCAGAGATATGGGTATATCTACAACCCAAGCATTTAACGATATCGCAACTGGTGTTGGCCGTGCATCCCCATTAATTCTTGATAATCTTGGTTTGGCTATAAAGGTGGGCGAAGCCAATGAGACAATGGCCGAGAGCTTGCACAAAACGGTTGCCGAATTAACCAACCAGGAAAAGAAAACAGCAATATTAAACGCAACCTTGGAAGCAGGAAAAGAGGCGCTTGATCGTCAAGATCTGTCTATAAGAACCACCAAAGAAAGCATGGAGGCATTAACAACAACGATTGCCGACGCTAAAATAACTTTTGGTGAAGTTTTAATAAGAGCGTCAATGATGGCAGCGGCGGCCTTCGATACCTTGGCATCAAGCATTATGTCCGTTGCGGATACTTATTTTGTTTTAAGGGCTGCATTGAGCCTAAGCAAAGAAGCGGAAAAAGAATGGCTTGAAAAACATAAAGCAGCCCAAGAATCAGCTATTGATCTTGCTGGTAAGTCAACCGAGGCCTGGAAAGCTGCTTGGGCTGAAATGAATAAAGGCCAGAAATCAATAGATAAGACAATCGATTCAACAGAAAAATTTACCGAGACTACCAAAAAAGCTAAAGAAGAAGTTAAAGAATTAAGCGTAGAATTACAGCAAGCGTATGGCTGGTGGTCCGCTTATGGCGATGCAATGGAGGATTTCTATACCACTAATGCAACCGTAATTTTGGAAACTCAAAAAGAAACCTTAAAAGAAATGACCAAAGAATATGAGCATTTTTATGAAGAAGTAGAAGACTCAACTTCAGATACTTTAGATAAAATATTTGATGGTCAAATACGATCTTGGAAAGATATGCTCGGTGAAATGAAAGATCTGTTTTTGCGCACACTTTCTGATCTAATTGCTGCCGCTATTGCACGACCAATTATAGTTCCAATTGTGGCGTCTGTGGCCGGTGCGGTTGGGCTTAGTAGCCTTACCGGGGCGGCGGGCGGTGCCGGCGGATTAGGCGGCCTGGGTGCCCTGGGCGGCCTGGCCAGTT
>CAZDAB010000092.1:0-9585 GCA_964502855.1 uncultured Desulfobacteraceae bacterium
AAAAGGAACTGTCAATGAAGAGGGAAGAGTTATATATTCTAAAACCGAAATGTCCTACGAAAAATATATGGTGATATACTGGGCAAACCTGTCCCGGTTCAATAACCTGATGATTATATTAAATATCAGTATGTTTTTTCTCTCCGGGCTGGTTTCGAGGGGATACTACTATACTTATTACTCCATCGGCTGCTGTCTTCTCTTGGCCATTTTGGCCATTATTCCTTTGTCGTTTATCAATCGACTTTGGTTCTATCTTGTTAACCTGCTGATCGAATTTGTCGGAATATATTTTCTTACAGCCAGCATCATCTATTGGGTGCGCACCGGCGCTCAAGCGAGCGTTTGATCATCCGGTCCAAAGGCGTATTTTCTGAAGCTTTAATTTCCGAAAAGAGAAGGCCTATACATTTTTAGGGACCATTATATTTGGTGGTCGTCTGACTGTCTACAGTCTTTGTCAGAGCATCCTTCCTTTGTGTAGTTCTGCAGTAGATAATCCAACTGGAAGTGCTGACTGGACTTCATTTCCCCAAATTGAAAACATCGCTGCCTATTTTCTTGAGAACTAAAAGGGGACTTATCACCTATTTCAAAATCAGAAATAATGTTTATCTGAATTTTTTCAATATAAAAATTACTATCTTTTATGAAGACATCTAATTCGGAGGGCACGCTTAACTGCTTTCCATTACTCGAATAACGAACCGCCATACCATCCTTGCTAATGTTGATAATTTGACCAAATATAGTGGGTTTATAATTAATTATTGCATATACACCATCTTTAACCCGTAACCGGTTATGACTTCTTTTATCAACCGGACTTTCCGTCTTTTTCATGGCAGCAACTCCTTGCTAAAAATTGGGTTCTTCTCAAATTTAGTTGGAGAAGAGGGCCCGATGATTTCAAACCAGCCCACAATAATCATTGCAACGACGCCTAAATTGGTGAAATTTTATTTCCATTTTCTCCGATAAAGATCAGATTGCTATTTTTTTTATTTAAGATGCTAAAGTTCTTTTCAAACACACTCCTACCAAATGGATGAATGGTTTTTAAGCTATTCGTATCAATAAATATTTCCCAGAAACTGCTGCCGGCTTCATTTAATATATTTATCAATTCGTGTGCTGAGCTTCCATCAAAATCACCATTCAATTTCAGATGGAGGCTGTCTCTTGTTTTATAAGAATAAATTTGGAAATTTGATGCCATTGTTTTCCTTATTAACACTTAATTTTTATGTGTTTATTAATGTATTTTTTTCAGGTTGTTCAAATATGTTTATATCCCTTGTGTCTTAATCCCCGGCATGTTCCTGCCTGCCCGGATTAAGATCCGGTCAAATTAAAGACATTGTTGTATGTTCCGAAACAATTCAGACAGGTCATGTCATTCTGGGGGTCTTCTTCCCATTGCCTGTCAACCAGAAACTTGTATTCGTATCTTCCAGGAGGAATCATCAAACTCGTATTCCACATCCCATTTTCATTATTTTTCATGGGGTGTTTTTTTGCATTCCAGTTATTAAAATCCCCCAACAGGATGACCTCCTTGGCATCGCTTGATTCAAATGAAAATGTCACCCTCCGACGTTTAATTTTTTGTTTTGACTTGTTCTTTGCCATATAAAACCTCCTAAAATAAGACTGATTGGTTCAAAAATAAGAATTAAATGAATGACCTTGCAGCTTGCTTCAGGGTCGTTCATTGTAAAAACGATACCGGGAATCAATGAGAACTTGAGTCTTACTTTACTTGAATAATTTGGATATACAAGATGAGATGATTGTGGGTGAAATATGGGGAAAAACCCCATATTATTAATGGGATGACAGGTATGTTTTAAGGTTGATTCTTTTGTTCTTTATACCGATTTTCTTTCGAATATTGTTTCTATGAAAATCGATTGTACTTGAAGCTAAATTCATAATTTCTGCAATTTCCTTTGTCGTATTTCCCTGTTTGATCAGATTTGTCACCTGTAGTTCTGTGGGAGAAAGCTTTATTAATTTAGAGGACAAGCCGTGTACAAAAGGAGAAACAATATCATTTAAATTTGATTCTATAATTCCAATATAGGCCCTTGGTTTTTCATCCAATTTTTTCATTTTTAATTTTTCCAGATAGGGAAAGACCAACTCCCTGACATTCAACAACACCTTTTCTTCAAGTTCAACTTTATCTTCTTCCCGTTGCTTCAACAAGACCTTTAATGCTGTATTTGCTTCTTCAAGACCAATTGTTTTTGCCTCCAATTCCATCCCTTTTTGTTTCAGAGCTTTCTCCGCTTTTTTTCGATTTGATATTTCCTTTCTTAATTCTTTATTGGTTTTTATGAGTTCTGCAGTACGCTCCTCAACGCGTTTTTCCAACTCGTCGTGTGCCTTGCGTAAAGCCGTCTCACCTCGTTTCTTCTCCGTGATGTCTCGATTACTAGCGCGTCTTCCAAGAAAGCTGCCATCATCTCCGTAGACGGGTTGGCAAATGTGCGCGACCCAGCGTTTATCGCCATTACGTGTTTTTATGCGAAATTCTATTGTTTGTGTATCCATACTCTCTATCTCATCTTTAAGATGCCTGATGAGCAACTTGCGGTCATCGGGATGGACCATCTTTTCGAGAAGTTTAGCGTCTGTCAGGAATTCATTGGCACTGTAACCGGAGATACGCCGACAGGAAGGTGAAACATATTTATAAGTCCCATCAGGTGCGATCCAGGATTCCCAGTCGTAGGTGAAGTCAGCAACAGTGCGAAATCGCTGTTCGCTTTCTCGAAGGGCTTGTTCAGCTTCCATCCGTTCTGTAATGTTTCGAACATATTCGACAATGCCGCTTGGATTCCCTTCTGCGTCTAAAATAGGAAAAGAATACAATTCCAGCCATCCTACGGATTGTCCTGATTCAACCAAAGGCACGATGTCCATTTGCAGGCTGCCTTTCTCAAGCGCTCTTATAGAAGGACAAATTTCACAACGTTCAGTTCTTCCGTGATAAAATTCATAACATTTCTTACCCTTGAACGGCATCGCATGGGGATACCATTCTACCATCGTATTATTGATCCGCATAATATTAAAATCTTTGTCAAGAACGGAAATGCCGTCCTGTATTGCATCAAAGATATTCTGTAAAAACCGTTCACTTTTCCTCAATTTATCTTCGGCCTGTTTGTGATGGGTGATATCAAAAAAAACACCGGTCACATATTTCATATCCCCTTTATTATCACAAACGATCTGACCTCTTTCTTGTATCCAATGGATATTTCCGGTTTTGGATCTGATCCTGTATTCTCTTAAATATGACTTGTCGGTTTCTAGAGCCTCGATAAAGTGTTCTCTGGCAGCTTCAAAATCTTTCTCAACGATTATATCGGACCATTTCATTTTCCGAGCGTTAAATTCATTAACATCATAACCGGTCAATAATTCAATCTTTCTATCAAAGAATTCAACAGACCAGTCTTTATATCCTTTGTATACGACACCCGGGAGATTATTCACCAACAATCTGTATTTTTCCTCACTCTCCCGAAGCCGCTCCTCCATCTGTTTGCGATCAATGATTTTTTTCTCTGATTTCATAGTTTTCTCTTTGAGGTCTATTTTGTGGTTCTTCTCCAATTTAATTGGAGAAGAGGGTCCAAGGCTTGCCTGCCTCGGGCATGGATTCAAGGATTTGTTTTCTAAAGACTTTATCAGCGCCTTTAACATTCTTTCGATTTGATGTTATTCTAATAGATTTTAAATTATTCGATAATGAATGGTCAAGTAAACAGCACAAAACCATGAGACTATAGAAGAGGTCAGACTTAGCTGGGGAGATGATATTCTGTGCTTGAATTAAAATAACATAAGGGAAAATGGAATTGCAATTGTTTAATTTTTTTAGAAAGGTGCAAGAAATCTGCTCAGTGTTCCCTGACACCAATTTACAACATTGTATGCTTGGCTTTCACCACTGCTCTTCTTCGACCCCCTGGCAGAAGTTCACCATTAAAAACATTGTACCTTTCAGACACTTTCTAGGCAAGTGCTTTAAGATCTATTCGACGGCCTGACAGCCTTAAGTTCTTTTTGACAGGGAGACAGGCTGCTTTTTCATGACGTCGTCATCACCAGGGACTCTTGCATCATCCAAAAAAATGATTATCAAAACTATTATACGGCCTCTATTATTACCTCAACCTTGAACAAATCGGAGGTTTTCACGATTCCTACAAGATTCAGGGATTAACGACCATCCCGCTCTAATGGGAGCCCCCAAAAACCCCAAAACAAGACAAAATAAACCTCACCTTAACTTGACACTTAAGTTCAAAACTCTTATTTTTTTCTCATAGAAAATGACCTTTGATCACTTTGCCTAAAGTGGTTTCAAAATTATGTAAGGATCATAGCTTCTTGCCGATTCTCGCTAAATGCCGGCAAAGCCACAAGATTGATCGATTTATAGGTTACGATAATGAAAAGATTATACAGCACAATTCTGCTTTGCGCGGCGTTAATCACTGCCTGTGCCACCAGCATTACGGGGAGGCGTCAGCTTATGATCGTTTCGGAAGACTCGGCCATTGCCGCGTCTAAAGAAGCATACGTCGAAATGCTGCGGCCATATGCCGAGAAAGGCGAGATCGATAAAGATCCGGTCTTAAAGAATCGGGTCTACAAAATCACCGGGCGTTTGATTGCCCAGGCCATTAAAATTCGTCCGGAGACAAAAAACTGGGATTGGAGCATCAAGATCATCGATGATCCCGAGACAGTCAACGCATGGGCCATGGCGGGCGGGAAAATGGCTCTTTATACTGGTCTGGTAGAAAAAATCAAACCCTCCGATGACGAGCTGGCCCAGGTCCTTGGCCACGAGATCGGTCATGCTTTGGCCAAGCATTCGGCTGAAAAGATGTCGGTAGCCATGGCCAGTCAGGTCGGTGTGATGGCGGTGGGCGTCGCAACGAAGAGCAATGGATTGGCACTGACAGGTGCGTCGCTGGCCGCCGCGTTGGCAGTCCAAATGCCAAACAGCCGGATAGCAGAGTCTGAGGCGGATCGTATCGGCATCGAGTTGGCAGCCAAAGCAGGTTACAATCCTCGCGCCGCTGTCACTTTATGGCAAAAGATGGCCAAAGTCGGTGGTAAAGGTCCTCCTGAATTTCTTAGCACCCATCCGGGACCGGAAAACCGCGAAAAAAACCTCGCCTCCCTCATACCTCAAATGATGCCCTACTACGAGCAGAAGGGAGAACGTCCAGCCTACAAATTTAACTGATCCAGGTCTTTTTGGAAATAAACACTGCGCTACGCGTTGTATCAGGCTGCGCTAATTGCCATTACCACAACGATCGGTTCCGTGTCTTGTTTAACCGCTACCTTAAGGGTCGAGAGCAGGAAAAGGCGGCTAAAAGTTAACCATTTCCAAGATGATGAAAAACACTAACTCCCTATATGTGCATTATTTATTGTGTGTTTCGATATAATGGGAGATTAGCCGAACAAATTATGTCATAGAACAATGGAAAGGTGCATCTTTAAAAGATACATCTTTCAAACTTGTTGATATTAACCATTTAAAATATGTAGAGTTTTCTCTGACAAAGAGAATATAGGAAGCTCCGAGATCGCCTTAATTTCTACGATAAATTCTCTTATCAAAGGATTGGATTGGGCTGTAATATGACTATTTTATTCCAACCTACAGACAGTAATCTATATATTTGGTCTTTCGCTCTGCCAAACATCAAGCATCTCTTGCAATAATTCCCAGAAATCTCTAAAGGCTTCAGAGCATTTCTCATGCTGATCGTTTAAGTGTGGCAATATATCTTTAAGGGAAAGAGGCTTTTGCCCACCAATTCCATATGATATATTTCCGTTTTTATCTTCAATCCTGTTAATCATCCCTGACAGCCCGACCTCAATATTAGGCGGTATCATATGCTGAAAACGACCTCTGAATTCTTTTGTAATTTTTCGAAACGTTTCATCATCAATCTGATCGAGGGAGCTCTGTAACTTATCAGTTTTATAAGCGGAACCAGTGTATTCCTTAAATTTCTTTAACCATCCATATACTTGAACAAAATAAAATTTACTTCCCTTGAAATTAGTATCTTTCCAGTCTGTGTCAAAAAGGCAAGAGGTATGATGGAGAAGACTACTGACAACAAAGGCAATTCTTCCTTTGATCATATAAACGCTATTAATGATGTGTGATGCAAATGGTTCAATTATTTCAACAACAATATTGAACCTTTCCTGGTCTTCATACTGGTCTAAAACCTCGGACCATGCACCAAGCCTTATTATTTGTGAATAAAACTGATTTATTGAATTGAGGATTTCGCGAATAAACTTTTTAGCTTGAGAGGTAAATAGGAGCCATTCTGGCCCTTTCGCCAATCCGGTTGGGATATCATATTTGTCATATGATATGTAGCGTTCTATAGGATATGATGTTTGCGAAAGAAGATCATAGAATTTAGAATGAATTTCGAGGTATTCTATTTTTTCCATCATCTAATTTAGCCCTTATTGTTGCTTAGTTGCAAAAAAAACCTTAATAGATTCCGGTTCTTCGAGGAACAGCATAACGATACTGCCTTATCTGAAAAGCTCTCTCGCCACCCTCAAGTTCAAGCAACTTATCGCACATGGATATATCAGCAAAAGTTCCAGACTCCTCGATTGTGCATTTTGATTGGGATGCAACAGGATCATTTCGTATTTTGACCAGATACTCAGCATCTGCCAAAACAGGGATATTGGCATTGTGCGAAATGAAAATAACCTGGCGCTCCCTCTTGGCATCTAGAATCTTAGGGACTATCTTGTTTACGATGTAACCATAGCCAAGTTCATCCTCGGGCTGGTCTATGATCAAAGGCACACCCCTGGCCATAAGAGCCAAAGCCAGAATCGTTGAACTCTGTTCGCCAGGAGACAATTCCGTCCGTAAATCAGCGAATTTATCTGTTCCTTCTCGGCGAACCGTTATCTTTGGGACTGGTTCAGGTTCATAAACCTGCAGCTTATGCAAAGCGCAGGATTCACCTTTTATGGTGCATAAGACTTCCTGTGTGTTCTGTGTGATGTTACAGGCCCCAACTAATGTTGTGGTTCTTCCGTCAGGTTTTTTAAAGACACCTTTATCCAAAATCGCCTCGACAAGCTCAGATGGTTTGACCAAGGTGCCCACCAGGGCCAACTGTTCATCACGCCTCTGGATTTTTCGATCCTTAGACGCAATTTCCGTGCAGACATCTTTCAATAAATCAATAAAGCCCTCCGGGTCCGGGTTTTCCAGGCTAATGATGATATCAGGTCCGACGGTTTGGTTCAGCTCTACGATTTTTGAGTTGCGGGTCTGTGCAATTATCTCAGATGTTGTTTTGAACTGCCCCAAAAGGGTGTCTCTGACTTTTGTCAATGTGTCTATTTCACCCATTATCCCATTAAGCCGGGGGAAGTCCTCTCTCTCAATCTTGTCGATTTTGGCCCTTAAATTTTCAACTTTATTAAGAAGCTGTTCAGGGGAATCAAAACCTTGATTTCGTAATGTCTTGGAGATTAAGACTTTATGGGCGGCGTATTTTTCATCCCATTCATCAAAAACCGGTGAACATTCTTTCTTCAGTGTTTTAACAGAATCTTCCAATTGCTGGACTATAGAGTCAACCGATTGATTATATGTATCAATTGCGCCAGAAATTGACCTTAGCATGTCATGCAAGGCCACCTTGGTTTTATCAAAATCTAAACGGCTGATTTTCCAATTTCTCTTTAGGGCAGCTTTTTGTTTTTCACCGACGGATTCTTCCATTGATTCAATCTGGCTTTTGGCATTGTTAATCAGCGATGCCGAAGCCTGCCACAAAGTATTTCCGGTGGCTACCAGATGTTTTTCATTATCCTTCAAATCCTTCTTAAGTTGTTTAAGGCTGCCGACAGTGCCAACCAATTCTTCCGCCTGTTCATACTGAACCGCAAGTGCTTCTGCATTTATCCTAAGTTTTTCCCTTAGCCCCTCTCTCTCTTTCCGGTGCCCTGAAAGACCAGATAGGTCATCAATAAGAGAGAGCTGAGATACTACGCTTCTCCTTAAAATCCCAACATGCCCTTGAGTATAGATTTCCGGTAAGACCGATATTTCCTGCATATCCACCGGTACAAGCTCATCTTTATCGGAATTATATATCAAAGGTTCAGGACGGCTCTGAATGCTTATTACCCTTCCCGTCTTTTTATCAAATTCGGGAATGAAGGTTCTGGAGACGTAGTAGGAGTGACCATTCATGGTGAGGTATAAATCAACCTTACCATTTGGCTGGAGTATGGCATTCAACCGGCGGAGGAGAATATCAAGCTCTTCTTCACGGTCAAAAATACTCAGCACGGACAGGTCTCGTCCCAGTGCAAAGCTAATGAAATCAAATATCGCGGTTTTGCCGGAATGGTTCTCGCCGATAATGCAGCTAAAGTCTGGCGAGAAACCTACCTCCAATACATCAAAAAACCCGCCTTCAATAGTTAGGCCAAGCAGCTTATAGGTTTTTAAATCAGAAGGATAATCCTTTGATACACAGGTCCGCGGTTCACAAGTGACCTGCCTCAAACCCCGCACAGTCCTGCTTCCAACTTTTAGCCAAACAGCCCCGTTCCTAATTTCATCAGGGGTTTTAGCTTCTCCAAAAGGAATAGGTGCCAGACAGTAATCGGTTGCCGATACTATTGAAGGAGGTGCACTGCTCAGGACATATCTGTTTTGCCATTTTCCATCATCGTCAAAGCTAATAAACTTTACCTTATCGTCATGTATTTGGATTAATCCAATATTGCCGGATTCCAGCCAGGTCATCTTGGTAGATATTTTCCTTGCCTTATCCAGGAACCCAATATCGTTGGAAAAAGGATGGGGCACAATCGTTATACCTTTGGCATCAGTAATATCGGTTAGAACCTCTGAACAGGGTTTATCTCTAACCGCATCTTTCGAGGAACCATTAACAGGAAGTTTTAACATTCCGAGAAAGTGGTTTTGTTTAGTCTCGTCGAAATCAGTGTCAAAAATTGCTATGATATGAGCACCCTCCTCCAGTGTGATCTCTATACCTGGTAGGACAAGTAGGTTACCATCTGTCCTTTTTGATGCTGCATTTTGAACGGGTTTAACGAACTTAAATGTGTTATGGTCTGTAATTGCAACGAGTGTCAAACCCGCCCTAATTGCTGCATCAACAATCATTTCGGGGTCTTGACCTGATGCATGCACATGCAAATTTACTCTATGCCAAGTAGTACCGGGAAAATCCCCCAGAAAGCCTTTCAATGTGTCTAATCTGGATTTAGGCATAATCCTCCTTTTAGTCCATTATGGCCTTTGTAAATGCATCTATCGCATCTGCGTAAAACTCAATGTTAACCTTGGTTGCCATTTCGTCGGATAGCTCGAATAATTGCTTTCGAGATGATATGGGCATCAACAGAGTCACTACCCCTTTCTCAACAGCAAGTTCTGCAACAGCAAACCCTTTGTCAAAACTGCAACCAACAAGATTGGGGAATCTATCTTTAGCTCCT
>CAZDAB010000093.1:0-9553 GCA_964502855.1 uncultured Desulfobacteraceae bacterium
TTGATGCGCAAGAGATCGGTGCAAATCGAGTAAAAAATCGCTCAATTTAGGTTAATAATACGGTTTTTGATTATTGGATCAATTCCATGCCCCGTATCACTTACGCTTAGCTTGAGGAATCTACCGGGAAATAAATTATAGGATTGCGCTAAGAAATAACAAAAAAAGGGGTCGCGCTGTTTTGCTAAACCCCTTATCATCTGGTGCCCGGGACGAGAATTGAACTCGTACAGAGACTAAGCTCCGAGGGATTTTAAGTCCCTTGCGTCTACCAGTTCCGCCACCCAGGCAATATTTTTTTTATTTAATTATTTAAATAAGTTGTAATATTTTATTAAAGCGGTTGTTTAACTATAAAGAAAAGATTTTATAGGACTTCGAATTCAAATCCTGCACATCCAAAAAGGTTAGATAGCCTAAATCAGGAATGATTTCAAGAAAAATGATTTAAATACTTGTTATTTTTCTTCCAGATCATCAACAAGCTTTTGATAATCCGGATTATCCGGATCTATGCCAAGCGCCTTCTTAAAGTCAGCCAGAGCCCGCTTAGATTTTCCCTTGCTCTGCCAGGCTTCTCCACGTCCTATCAAACTGTCCGTATCGAACGGATCTTTTTCCACCGCTTTTGTGAAATCAGCGATCGCCTGGTTATAATCGCCTTTGTTTGCCCAGGCAAGCGCTCTGTAATACAATGCATCCGGATGGTTGGGATTCATTTCTAAAACTTTTTTAAAAATCTTGATTGCCTCGTCATATGCATCAACATTAAAACGGTTAATGCCCTGGTCAAATAACGCTTCGACGTCATTATCCATTTTTATACTCCAAATTCCTTCAGTGACGGCACAGGTATTTCATGTTTCAGGAGTTCTTTTGATGATTTTTATTCTGTTGATCATGCATTTTGATTAGAAAAAATCTATGCTTAGGCTGAAAACAGAGTCGGGATTAAGTCGGTAATGGGTCTGTTTACCGGGACTTCTCCGGCGGCTCCGGTTAAATCGTACCAACCGGATTAGGATCACAAAAAAAGCCCTTGGAGTTCTCAAATCTCCAAGAGCGTTAAAAAAGAAAAAGTTAGTGCCCATCCATAAATCCATTTTGGGCACAAATTAATTTTCCAATGCAGAAATGAGCAATTTTTCGCAAGGTCAAGGAAATCGAGGAATTACGCGGAGGCGTACAAGTGGTACGCCGCACAAGTGATTCCGCAGATTGACGCAGAGATTGCGGAAAAGGGCCATTTCTGGATGGAAAATAGTTAGTGCCCCCGGGGGATCCCTTCCCGGGGGGCTTTAAGAAAGTTCCAAGAGAGGCAAGATACCGCTGGAACTTTTCTATACATATCGACAAATATCCTGACATACTTAAATAAAAAATGCCTATTTTCAGATATTACCAACCCGTGTCCATCCATAAATGGTAGATTTTGGTTTCCGGCAAGGCCCGAGAGAGTTTTCAACCGCAGGCATAGCGAGCTATTTCGAGGATTGAAAACGAGCGAGAACGCCGCCGGGGGCCGAAAGATGCCATTTATGGATGGACACTAATTAAAAAGCCTTCAACCCGGCCATAGCAAGTAAGCCTAATGTTATTAAAAGCGAACCGGCCTGATATCCCTTTGCTTTTGGACCCTTCACAAATACACTGTATAGAGAACCTAATACAATTCCTGCTAAAAAACCAAATAGATGAGCCATCACGTCAGAATGCGCTCCAGAGCCAAGAATCCCCAGAAGTGCCAAACCGCAACTTAAAGGGAGAACCGCTTTTATTTTTTGCCCGGGTTGCTTGAATTTCTTAAAGAACTGATGAGCACTCAGCATACCGATTGCTCCGAATATAGCTGTAGAAGCGCCAACCGACATATGACCGGACTTGTATAATAAAGCATTGGTCAAATTACCGACGATTCCGGTGGCAAGAATCATAAGCCAGCCCACCCCCCAACCCATGATTGTACAAACAGCAGTCCCGAAAATAGCAATACCGGCAATATTGCCCATAAGGTGTAATGGATCGGCATGAAGCATCAGGGATGTCACGCTTCTGTACAATTCTCCGTGCAAAATACGAAAAGCCGATGATCCGTATATTTTTATAAATAAGTCACTTTTGTCACCGACCATAATAGCGACATGGCATGCGATCAATATAATAGATACCCATATCCCTGTGAATGTCCTTTGATATTTGTAATATAGAGGGTCTTCAGTTTTCTGTAACTCCGGGTTCTCTTTAAGGTATTGTTCGATGGCAATCAGGGCTTTTTCATAATCCGTATCATTAACCCGTATATCCCATCCGTGCCCCCCTTTTCTCAATTGGTTATTGATGCCGGTTGAAGACAGGACCAACTGGTATGTGTCGGCATCATCTTCTGAAAGGTTTTTAAGGAGTAGGAACATAACTCAATTTTGCAAATCCGGGGGTTGCGGAGATACGAAAGACCCCATTTTGCTCAACGGGAGTATTTTACTTTTATTTTCGCATCAATTAACTGATTGTGAGAAAGGCGCAGTAAGTTTTTAAGCTTGTTCATCAGATAGTGTTCATACTGGTCCATCTTTCCGTCAACATAAACAATCTGCCATAGGGTTTCAACAATCTCTATTTTTTCTTCCGTTGAATAATTCTCATTGATCAGCCTGGCAAATTGCCAGAGGTCCACGCTTTGCTCCCGTTCTTTATCGGCCTCTTCAATCAGCGCGTCGGCATGTTCTCCGGTTAAGCCGTATTTTTCCTTTAGAATCGAAAGAAGGGTTTCCAATTCCGCTGGTGTAAACGTTCCGTCTATTCGCGCCATCTCCACAAAAAGGGCGCAAGTGGCAACACACAAGTCGTGTACGGTGTTCTGTTTTTCGCTGTTTGAATTATTGGCTTTGGTTTTGCTGAAAAATCGCTTGACGATGTCGATCATCTATTTGCCTCCTGATAGGGGTCGGGGTGTTTTTCTTACAAAGTTTACAAATAGCGTAATGAATTATCAGCAGCGAAATCATACACTGTTTGAAACCATTAGGGATCGTTTAGAAAGAACAGCGATATTTTGTGTGCGTTATTAAATGCTTTAAGCGGACCGCCATTCACCATTATTTATTTAAAGTCATATTTTCTGTTCTTTCTTTACGAACCCTTATGGATGAGTTTGTATGATGTAGTCGCTGATTATTCATGGAGCTATTCAATCGAAACAACTCTTTGTCCCCTCATGCACTTAACACATGTTCGATTAAGAATGAAGACTCGACATTTTTTCTGGCAAGTTCCAGAAGATGCCGGTGATGTGTGAAGAAGATGACCTGGGTTTGTTTTGACAGCCGACCCAGCGCCTGCAGGGACGCAACAGCACGATCATCATCGAATTTGATCAATATGTCGTCTACAATAAACGGAATGGGTTCGTTTCGTTCCAGGTAATCCTGAAGACCCGCCAGCCGTAACGCAAGATACAATTGATCCGCGGTTCCGTCACTCATGCCGTCCACAGGAACGATTTCTTTGCCGCCTGCTCGAACCCCCACAAGCACCGGTTGGCCGGTATCGTCAAATTCAGCACGAATCCCTTGAAATGAACCTCTGGTAATCTGCTTAAAAAAGTCGGTGGTATGTTTTAAGATCGGCCCCTGGCTTTTTTCCCGGTACCGTTCTATGGCCTGGTTTAAAATTTTTGATGCGATTTTCAACCGGGCATAATGTTCCACGTCGTTTTCAAGCCGGCCCAAAAGCAGTTGGATTTCTTCGGCCAACTCCGCCGCCCGGGCGCTGCCGTCCATTTTGCCGAGTTCCGTTCTCTCGCTTCCAATGCACTGATCCAGTTCGGATTTTTCTTGATTAAGGGTATCGGTCTCCTCAGTCAGCCTGTGGATCTCCCCATCAATGCCGTCCGGGTCCACTTTTGAGGCCTGGTTGATAAAATCATCGATGGTATCGCCGGCGCTCAACTGGTGCAGTCTTTCATCCAGGTTGTGTAATTCAGTTTCTATTTGTCTTCGTTTTTCTGATCTTCGTTCGGCTTCCGGAAGATCTTCGTACCGTTCACACCCTGCTTCTTCACACATGCCGTTGAGCCGGGTTTTTATTTCGGCAATCCTGACAACCGCTTTTTCCATGCGATCCTGTTCCTGCGATAGCTGTTTTTTAAGGGTTTGCCGTTGTGATTGAGCGGTTCGGGCCCGTGTCAGCCGGCTGTTGAGTTCAAGTGTTGCATCACCGGCAGGCAAATCTTTCAAGTCTTCGGCCACCGCATCCACCAGACCGGTAACCTTGATTGCGAATTCATCTGAATCACAATTGATACCGTGAATGCGCTTTTGAAGAATATCGGAGTCTTTAAGCTTGCCAAACAGGCTGTTGAGATCTTCCATCACCGCATTGGCCTGTGCAGGGACGGCATCGGCATCCAGACCCAGCGGCCGGACGGCTTGGGCCCACTCTTGTTGCCATTGAGAAAGATCCATTTCACTGGAATCCACACGTGCTTGTGCTTCCGCCAACTCTTGTTCGCGCTGGGTCTTCTCTTTTCGAAGCTGCTTTATTGTATTGTGCAGCTCTTCCTCTGCCCGGATGACCCGTTTGCTTGTTTTGATTAAATCGGTAAGTGTTTCTCCTTCCGCGGAAAGGGGCTCAAAAATATTCTTTAAACACTGATTCAGTCTTTTGAAATGAACGTCAATTTCCTCTTTTAACCGGTAAACTCTGGCCTGGTGTTCCCTGATCTCTTTGGCTTTTGTGGACAAAGCCATATGATGTTGCGCCCATGCTCTCATTTCTTTGGGTGATCGAGGCTTAATTTCCGAGGGTTCCCATAGCTCATTCCACTCTATGGCAAGTTTCTCTTTTACCTTTTCCGCGGCATCAATTTCTGTTTTCAAATGACCCAGTCGTTTTTTATGGGAGGTTTGATCGGCGAGCAATTTGGCTTTAGTGGCAACACGCTCCGCCTCTCGCCTGAGCCTGTCGGCAATCTCATCCGCCTTGTGAACACTATTTTCAAACGCTTCTGAGAGCGTCTTTGAAAACCCGACTTCTGTTACATAGTCGCCAATTTCTTGATCCAATACCGGTTTGCCCTCCAGAGCATGTAATATCAACTGCCATCCCCTGCCCCTCTGCTCCCGTGCCTGTTGAAGGTCTTCCTCGGTGGGCACTTCCTGCTGTAACCGAAGCTCGTCGATTTGCCGTTCCACATCAGCCAGCGTTCTTTGAATCTTCTCGTAATCCTCTTTTAAACTGCCGTACTTGATCTTTGCCTCTGCGATTTGATCTTCAAACAGGCCAATAGTTTCCATTGAAGGCACCGGAAGACGTTCCAACTGTTCCACCGATCCGGACCAGAGTATCTGTTTGCCGAGCGCCGCATCCAGAGTCTTTAATGCGGAACGGATTTCAGATTGTTCTTTGCCATAGTGTTTTTCTAAAGCCCCGTATTCTTCAGCCCGGGATATGGCATTTTTTAAGGGGTCTATCTTCCTGGGGGTTCCAAGTTTTTCCAGCTTCCTGTCAATTCCTTCAATACGATGGGTAAGGTTGGGAATTGCTTCCCGGGCGGTATGGATACGCGTGACGATCCGCTCAAACCGGGTTCCGAGGTCCTGTATGCGGACCGCCTCCGACTTCTTAATCCGTAATTTTTCAGCATGGTCCAGGGTTAAGTCATCCCGCAGGCTGCGAAGGATTTCCCCGGCTTCGCCGAGCAAAACACTCATACGCGTTTGTAACTTAATACGATCACCGGCCGCTTTGTGCTGACTCCCGAATTCCCGATGGATTTCTTCGATCAACGTTGAATTTTCCAGCAGACTTTTGGAAATTCGAAGCTCGGACAGCTCTTTTTGGATAACTTCCATACTTTTTTGCGCCTGATCACGATCATTTTCTGCGACTTTTAGTGTTGTGAGCAGATCGCGTCTTTGCGTGGGGAATTCTTCGGGTAACAGCACTGCGGTGGCGAATATCCGGAATTCATTGATTCGTTCTTTTCGTTTGGCGATAACCGGAAGCGCTTCCTGAATCCGTTCAAATCGATGCAAAGCGCGCCTCTTTTTCGCCAAATCCGTTTCCACGGTTTTCTTGCGCGCCAGTGCATGGTTCAATGCCTGATCATGGGCGGCCCATTGCCGGCCGGGCAGCTGAGCATCGCGCAGCTCTTTTCGATTTTCGTTTATTTTGACAATCGCTTCATTGATTTTCTTTTTCCTTCCCGCCGGTGTGAAAAGACCTTCCGCCTCGGACTTGAGTTGTTCCTGAACCCCACGAAGATTGGAAGCCCCTGATCCTGCAGCAAAAATAAGCGGCCCCATGCTTCCGCCGCCCCGGATAATCTCTTTGCCGCCGCGCACCAGATCGGCATGGTCAATACCGAACAGGGTAACAAAGAGATCGGCGTCAACCCCGTTTAAGAATCTGTTGAGCAGGGATTCTTCGATTACCGTTTGATCATCTCCGGATCGAAGCGTATTTTGCCTGCCTTTTCGCCGGACAAATTCCAACACATCGCCCTTGCCGGATTGAATGGTTGCTCCGATTCGCATTTTGGCGTACGGATGAACAAAGTCATCTGTGGACCGTTCGGGAATACCGTAAAGCAGGTTCCGCAATGCTCGTAAGGCGGAACTTTTGCCCGCCTCATTGGGACCATAAATTACATGAAGGCCCTCATTGCCGCCGCTTAAATCAATGACCCTATCGGTAAACGGTCCATAGGCAATAAGCCTGAACTCGAAAATTTTCATTGGAAACCCTCTTTTTGCATCAGCCTCTGAATGAGCATTGGCCGCACCTGCGCCAACAGACTTTTTAGCCATTCCGCATCATCAAAGCGGATCCGGTCCGGGCCCTGTTTGAGTTCTTTGGGAATTTTTTTCTCAAGATCCATCAACTCATCCGATAACTCACGCAATAAATCCGGGTTGTCCGAGAATTCGTCAAACAACTTGACAAGCTCTCCCATGGCCCCGTCACCGGTCTGAAGGTTTCTTTCAGATGTGGGCAACCGGGTGTGAAATTTAATTTTTTCAATCCAGACCCTATGGCCGCTGATATCTAAAGCCGATGCCCGGATCTCATTGCCCCATCGGTCAACATTGGCAAGGAGTTCGCCGTGAGCCGGCGTTTCGCCCTGAATGACAACACGGACAACCAGAGGCCGGTCCTCATTTTTCTCCAATAGGGTTTCAAGGCGATTGCAAAAACGATCCATAACCCTATAGCCGCTTTCAGCGCCGGTTGAATCCACGGTGACAATCTCCCACCGAATAACATCCAGGGGTTTGAACTCTATTTCCGGACGCCCCCTGTCATCAACCGTAACGAGCACACATCCTTTGGGGCCGGTTTCTCGAACATGACGCCCTTGAATGTTTCCGGAAAATACAATCCACGGATCATGCGAAAGAATCTCATACTGATGAACGTGTCCTAATGCCCAGTAATCATATTCTTTAGATCGCAATCCTTCCAACGTACACGGGGCATATGGCTCGTGGCCTTCACGGCCCGAGACACAGGTATGCAACACCCCCGTATTAAAATAACCGGGCAGGGGTGCAGGGTAACGAAGTGATAAATCTTTTTTTACGGCCGGTGTTGCAAAACTCTGGCCATGAATCGCAACTTTCAGGCTGTCCAAGGTATGTGTTGCGGGCTGGTTCGTCGGAAACAAATGAACATTTTCCGGGAGCCGGAGTGTTTTGGTTATTTTACTGGCGGCATCGTGATTTCCGGCAACCATGTAAACGGAAATTCCGGCTTGGCGAAGTCTGCTGGTTTGGGATACCAGATAAAGCCCGGTGTTGTAATCTTTCCAATCCCCGTCATAGAGGTCTCCGGCAATGAGAATGAAATTAACCTTTTCGGCAATGGCAGTCTGAATCAGATTATTGAAAGCCCGCCGGGTTGCCTGGCGAATTTCATCTACCGGAGCCCCATCATAATAATCGAGCTTGTGCAAAGGGCTGTCCAGATGAATGTCGGCTGCATGAATAAATTTAAACATATTTCAATACCTTGAGGTATTTTTTTAAGTTACCGTCCGGTTCTTTGAAACAAAACGAATCGCTCCTGTTCTAATGGTCGAATCTTAGATATTCTTTCAAAATCCTTATCGCTGTGCAGGAGGAAAGCACCATGCTCCAGTGCGATCTGCGCTATGCAGCAATCCACAGGGCTGTTGATGGTAACTCCACTTCGCCTGAGTTCAAAATAGATCCTTGCGGCCTCCGGCCAAGTATGTTTAGTGGCTTCGAGGTAGTATTGTGTCGACAGGTAATCATCGAGCAACTCCCATTCTTTCTGGTCTCTTGCACCCTGCAGAAGTTCCAATTGGTTAAATCTACTAAGAACATAATTTTCTGAGCCAATCCTTTCTTGAAAGGCTGTTGCAACGTGTCCGGTTTTGTCCTTAAAAATTTCGATCCAAACCGATGTATCAACCAAAATCATTCTCTTAGTTTCCTCATCTTCTTATGGTCATAATTTTTGTAGAACTTGATGGAACCTGCCAATTCGGTCATATCCTTTCGCTTTTTAATCCGGATAAATTCTGTAAGCGCCTCATGAATAAGATCTTTTTTGGTTCTGGCATTGCTCACGGAAAATGCCTCATTCAGCAGATCGTCATCAATTACGATATTGGTTCGCATGACAGCCTCCCTGTGTGGATTTAACACCTAAATCTTGCATGAAAATTAATGAATAAAAAGGTAAAGATTCAAATTGGTTTTCATGTAAAACTCAGACAATATAAATTATACACATCTCATACACATTGTCAATAAGACTTATGGATTTCATATTTTGGCTTTTTGAGTGCCTAAGCAATGAATTTCAAACTGGATTTTTTTGCCCCAATTCGTCCATCGCTTTTCGAAATCCTTGATTTATCAATGAAATGATGATTTTATTTACTTAGCAGTAGTGCTTGGCACGGATTGTGCTAAACTGTTTTTTACAATAACCGTCAATTAAACGTCTCGGAATTCCTACAATCTATTGAAAACAAGTGGATTTTGAGGCTTAAATATTTAACTCGTACATGGAATGTTTGAATGCCGGAGGCCTAGAACTCATTATTCCAGCATTCCATTGTTCCATTATTCCAATGTGAGCAAAGCGATAGAACTAGTTTTGTGAGGTGACAAAATGTTAACGCTCAAACGAATAGGTGTGATCTTTTTTGGAGGTGCTTTCTTGGCTACCTTGATCATGAGTTCAACCCTGTACGCAGAAGAGGATCGGATCAAGGGTCGTATCCCGGAAGGGGTATATATTGAACTGACCAAGGAATTTTATGAGGCCCTCCAGAGTAACGGCTATGGAGGAAGCAAAACATACAGCAACGACCCATCAAAAGACTATCTGAAACAGATCGCCGTATCCACCCGATTCATGGTCGAGACCAACCTGCAAATATTGAAACAGCAGGAAAAGATGATTCAATTGCTCGAAAATTTAAATGGGAAAAATAAGTAGTAAACGAACAGGGCGACATCATTTATCGAAAGGTGTTCGGTCATGATATACAGCCATGAAGAGCTCCTTGGCCATACCA
>CAZDAB010000094.1:0-9464 GCA_964502855.1 uncultured Desulfobacteraceae bacterium
TTTGTAGTAAAAACATGACAAATATTTAATAAATAAATCTCATTTTATCTTGTATATTAATAAAAAATTGTCAATAGACAAAGGCGATTAAAACTTAGAGGTTTGGCCACGCCTGCCATTGCAAGCTCGCCCGCCAGTCGAGGATGCGCAATTGCCGTCCTGCAGCAACCTGCGGTCTGCATCGGTCATGTCTTTGAATTGGATAAGCTTTGGTGTCTTCGTGTATTTGCGGCGGAACGGTTATGTTCTTATCGGTCAAAAAGAGAAATACATTGACAATAATAAGAGCATATAATATATAAATATTACGAATAAAAACAATTTGATAAACCAATATGCCCTAAAAATGGAGCAAGATTCGTCAGATCTTTTTTCCGGGTACCCGCATGTCTTATCGGCTTACCTTTTTGGGTCAACGGCGCTTGGAATAGCAAATTCTGACAGTGATATGGATATCGCAATTCGAATCGACAAAAGTCTTGCATCCGGCTCCTATCTTGATCTCAGAATTCAATTAACCGATGATTTGGAAAAACACCTGGGTTGTAAAGTGGATATCGTGGTTTTAAACACCGCATCCCTTAAAATGATTCACCAGGTAATCGTAAATGGAAGATTGCTTTTTTCAAGAGACCTGGACAAAGAACTGGACTACCTTGTTCAGAAAAGAAAAGAATATTTTGACTTCAAGTATTATATTAACAAAGACATTCAGGAAATGAGGTCCTATTTCGGGGTATCTGAGAATGCTTGATCGCGAGGTCATTGAATCCAAGTTACGGTTTTTAAGAGAAGATATAACTCAACCCGTTCCCCATTCAACCCGAAATATGGCCCGTTCAAACACCCCGCCTTGTCCGTGGGAAAGGCCGGTCCGGGTAAGAGAAAGACCGTGATCTGCCGTTAAAATCAGTCTCCGTTTTTGCGCAGCACATATATTTTTCAGCCCGGGCAATTCATTTTCAAGAAATCCGCACACCGCTGCGGGCATCTCGGCCAGCCGCAACACGCCGGCGTGGGCGCCCTCATCAACCAGAGAAATCCGGATCACGGCAGGTTTGTCAGGTGCAAAGGGAGGAACAAGGTCCTCGAGTCCATGGATTTCGTTCCCTTTAAGGTGATGATACGGGATATCCCGTGAACTGAATTCATCCATGGCATCATGGGAAAATCCGAATAGAGCGGAAATCGCGGGCCCTGTTTTGGGAACCGCCTCCAAGCGATGCCATGATAGCGCGGGTTCATCCATATCACATCTCAGGCCGGCCATTGTCTCAAGCCATACATCCGGAGAAACCCCGTCAAGAATTACCACAATGGGATTGTCCTCTAACATGACAGGCTCAACCGGAGACAGCATATCCAGCCACTCTTTTCCTCGTTCCGAGACGATTTGCAGGTTCTGATCCACAAGGGAACGAAGTTCCTTTGTGCACCAGGAATCGACCCGTATCTGAGAAAGGGGAATCCTTACACGAAGCACATGGGGAAGGATGTCATTCCAGAGTGATGCAATGCTTTTTAGCACAGTTAATCGCCCGGTGATCTCCCCGGCAACTTTCGGGTCAACATGATGGGAGTAAATTCCGGCATGATCCGATTCATCCGGTTCCTGCCGGGGCGCCCGGGAAAGAATTCGCCCGGCCAATAAAAGCCAGGCCACGCGAACGGCATTGGAATGGAAAGGCTCGTTTTGAATAAAGGCCAAAAGATTTCGATCATCCAAACGATTCAGCGCATCTTTCAGGTTCCGGGATGGAAATTGCCGCTCTAAGGCATCCTCCATTTCACGGATGCTCATCCGCACATCCTCTGTAAAAAGAGCCGGATGCATCATAGACCACCAGGAGAGGGGAAACATCCTTTGGTGCGTCGACATATCACGATCATCCTGGATGGCAATTACCGTGTTATCGCCGGAGGCACATATCCATTGCTTTACGATTTCACGCACCTGGTTCGGCGCCAGCCTTCTGCCGCCCAGATGGGAATACAGGTCTTTTAATCCCCGCTTTTCAATTTTAACCCGGCCTGCCAGTGCCTTTGAAATTTCTTCGGCAGTGGTATAATCCAACAAGTCAAGAAGAACCGAAACGGAAGAGCGCTCGTCCTCCAAAAGCGTAAGCAAGCTTTTCAGCCGTTTAACCTTATCCGGATCCGCATCCGCAAGGGCAAAAATCCGAGCTGAAACGGCTTCTCTTACTTTGGGATTTTTCAGAATAACAAGATATTCCCCCAGACATTTTTCAATGATCTTCTCACGGCTCTCTTCTTTGAGAGGTTTGGGGGTTTCACCCGGAATAAACGCACAATTGCATACCGGTGATCGCATCAATTCTTCGGAAAGATTTCTTTTGCACACGTCAACTTCGGGAGCGTCCAGTTTATGAAAAAGACCCTCCAGACCCGGGGGCCGATCCAGAATTTCAATGGCGGCAAGCCGTTTTAACAGCGTCATGGCTCTTTTGGCAAACCGGGAAAGCGGCTTTTTTGCAAAATGCGTGTAATGCTCGGTGTGTTTTTTGACGTAATACTCGGCATAGGCCGTCCGAAATCGATCAAATGCATCCTGTAACCGGGAAGGGTCATCAACGATGACCAGGTCGTGCGGATTATCCAGCAGACCCATTACCGTGCGTTTTAGCGCTGCAATACCCGTGTCCTCACGACTGGCACGATCAACGGCCGTGTGTTGAACATAATGATTCACAAACACGAAGTGTTCCGCCTGCCGGACCAGAAACTTTTTTATTTTCTTGATAAACTCAACATCATGTGAAGTAAGGCCATGGTCCCGCCACGCTTTGAGAAATCGCTCCAGACCTTCACGGGCAGGATAAGAAACTTTGATTTCTTCGGAAAGGGAGATTAACGCATTCAGACGGGAATTTAATGCGCCCAGGTCAAAGGCTTCAAATGCGGAAAATTCTGAAAACGCAGAAAGACGTTTTGCCGCATCAGAAACGGTTCTTACCGCCCAGTCACGAAATTTGACGACAGACTGCCAGGCTTCGCGCTGCTGTCTCAATCCAAAAGATTCCCAACGGTCGGCCGGGGAAAGAAATGTACACTCATTCAGAAGCGTTTCCCGGTCGTATTTCCCGATGACTTCTCCCGGAGCCAGTGCATCCGCGTTTTTAATTTTCAGAAGTTTGAGAAATTCCAAAGGCATTGCCCGGCCATTTTTAAGAAGCGTGATTAACCCGCCAAAAGCAAGGGCTGCAAGGAGAAAATATGCCGTATCTTCGGGGAGCCCGAACCTTCCGGTTTGCAAGGAATGAAGGACGTCCGAAAGCTTTGTCTCACCCGCACTGCCGATCAAACCGAATACGGTTGAAAGCAGGGCATGGTTTTCATGGTCCGGTATAAAAATATATGAGCCCGCCCGTAATTCCACCAGTCCGAGGGGCTCGGCAAGACCTTCTATCGAATCGTTTAATCCGCGCGAATGCGCCTCCCGAAGGCTGATGCTGCCCGGAAAGATAAACTCATTAATCAGGCGCTGATATAACATGGGCAAGGGGGATACTTTTCTGGGTGCAATCTCCCTGTACCCGGGATATCGTTCTTGAAGAAGGATTTCGCCGGCTTCATCAAGGATTCTTTCAAAGCGCCTCATCTGCCGGATGACCGGTTCTATGCCCATTCTTAAGTCTGAAAAGCTTCCCTCATAAAAGAGACTCAATACCGCATCATGTGCGGCAGGGCTGAGTTTTTCAACCGCTTCCCGGGCCGTCTCAATGAGAGGGGCATCTGCCGGATTCGATGGATCCAGGCCCGAGGCGATCTGCTTTGTTGCAAAATATTCACGAAGAATCGATCTTTTCTTTTCGTCCATAAAAATGGGAACTTCCCACACGGCGGTATGTTTGGCCTTAAAATCTGTTTTTCCAAGACTCATGACAACAGCAAAATCCGTATTCCCTCCGCACAACGCATGGTGAATCTGATCGCCAACAGAAGCTTCTTCTCCCTGGCTTAAAAAGGAGACAAGAACCCGTCGGTCGCTTTTGAGCCATTTTACGGCATGATGAACCCCCCGCTCCATGAATTCGGATCCGGGCCATGAGGACGATTCGGGCAGTTCGGCAAAGACCGATGTAATCAGCCGGTTATCATCAGGAGAAATTTCCGATGCGGCTCTTAAAATTCTGGCTTTAAGTGTTTTCGTGGGATCCTCTTCCGTTACGACCTCGTACCTGACGTCCCCTGCATCACCGGTTTCGGAAGGATGTTTGACAAGAAATTTGCTCTTTTCTACCAGAGGCTCCAAAATCGCTTCTGCAACAAAATCCACGTTCAGGCTCGGGTCCTGATCGGAAAGCGCACAGGAAACCTGATCGGTTAAGTCTTTGACCGAAGGGATATCCGCAGTGGGATGAATCCGGTAAAGAACCAGGATCCGGACAACTCTTCGGGCAAGCATTCTGTCTTCCGGGTCAATGGCCTGCTCAATCACTTCATCCAGATGGGGAACCACATGCCTGGGATATATATTAAATCCGGAAAATTCCGCCAGTTTCTGGGAAAAATGTTCATAAATGCTGTCGGGCCCTAACAGTTCATAGGCCGGACGATCCAGAATCCCCGATATCTGTCTGCTCTCATCCCCGGCAAGCTGTGAATAAACAAAATCCACAATTCCTCTGTGCTCTGAAAAAAGGTCGCCCAGACCGTCTAAAAGTGCGATACACACCGGATGAACCGGATACACGGCCTGAAAATCTTCAAAACGCCAGTTAAATGAAGGAAACTGCCTGCAAAAATAATCGTAAACCGCGTGAAGTGCATCACCGGATCCGGCTTTCTTTTTCACCAGTCTTTGGGATATCAGCGCTTTGATATGAACCGTGGAAAGGACAAATTTCACCGGGAAACGGTCCTTGATCTTTTGAAAGGTTACCTGGGAAATGTCGCCGGTCCGCTCGATACTTTCCTGGACCGCCCCGATAATCCAGACCGGTTCTTTGCCGGCGAGTTCGCCGATCAGCTGCAGGGTCCGTGCGTCTTCATTTAAGGCACGGGTATCCGGTTTTGAACGGAAAAACTCGGAAAGTTCATCCATGACAATCACAAGCCCGTCAAAGCCGGCATCCCGCATGCCCTTTAAAACCCGTGCAAAGGTTTCGTGCCGCTCTTCAACAAGGGTTTCGGGCGCCGGCATGCCCATGCTTTTCATAAAGCGCATCCCTGCCGTATATGCCTGACGGGGGTCTTTGCGGAGAAATTCCTCAACCGCTTCCGGTGTATCCGATACGCCTGCCTGCTCTGCAAAGGCTGTGGCCAGTTCTTTGTTTTCAAGGAGCGTTGAAAAGTAATTTAAAAATGCGGAAAGCGGCGTTAATTTTATTTCAACACCGTGTGATACAAAAGCCTTTTCTATGGCTTCAACGATAATCCGTTCCAGAGGTGTTGAGCCCCTGTAATTTACCAGGGATATATCGACCGTTAAAAAACGGCGCCCCGACTCCCTGACACGGCGGAGCCCTCCGTGATGATGGGACAGCACTTCAGACCCGGGGCTGTCTTCAAGCCAGGCGGTAAGGGTGGCCAGAAAATGGGATTTGCCGGATCCGAAATCACCCTGCAGAAAAAAACCCCGGCCGCATTCTTTGAGCAGAGCATCTGAAATCACGGTAAAGTGTGACGTTACCTCTGACGTAAATACAAAACTTTTGGTAATGGATTCGGAGCGGGTCCTCCCCTCTTCCAGACGGATGACCGTCTGTACCGGCGGAACCTCGACAAGATCACCGATTTTCGGAAACCGATTCATCTTCTAATCCAAGCGTTTTTTGTAACTTCTCAATAAATTATGGATTCGGGTCCATATGATTATTTCATACACCAGAACTTATTGAGAACCTACCATTTTTTTTATTTTTCGAATCCGGCCGTAAAGGGTTGTTTCCTCGGGATTCAATTCAACCAGTTCTTCGTAGAATTTTAACGCCCTTTCAACCTGCCCGGATTTTTTACAGGCCGAAACGTAGGATGAATGAACATATTTATCCTTTGGATCGAGCTTTAGCAGTTCTTCCATCATGGGAATCGCTTCCGACATCTTTCCCGATTTTTTAAGGGCAAATGCCTGCTGGCGCTGATTCCATAGGTTCGATCCCGTGCGGGCCAGCTCTTCATACTGTTTTAAGGCCAGCTCGGGGTTTCCGGCTTTTTTGCAAAGGGATGCATAGATCTCTTTGTAAACCGGCGGCCGGGATGGAATTTTCGCAAGCCTTCCCATTTTCTTAAGGACAGGCTCCAGTCCATCCCGCTGGATCTCAAGTTCTGTTAATGCCCACAGTGCCTGGGGAAGGTCCGGTTGAACGGCAAGCCACTGACCGCAAATGTCAATGGCCTCATCCCATCGTTTTTGCCCGGCAAACGCTTTTACTTTCCATTCAAAAACGGAATCTTTGGGCATGTCCCATTGCACCATACGCCTGAGCATTTCATCCCACTCTTTTTTTGCCGCAAGACAGGAAAGAATTCCTTTTTGAGCGAAAAATCTAATCTTTGGATCGCCGGTGATTTCTTCATAATACCGGAGTGCTTCATCCGTACGCTTGAGGCCGCTGAGTGCATCTGCGGTCGTAAGCATTGAATAGGGGTTGGAAGACTCGAGTGAAAGGGCCTTTTCCGCGACATGCAGCGCCTTTTTATATTCTCGTGCCTGATTAAGCGCTGCGGCCTGCCGTGTCAGCCAAAACGGATTGCTTCTATTGCCTTCAAGATATTGCAGTTCCGCAAAATGTGCCGCTTCGGTATGCCGGCCTTTTTTGCGCAATTCATTATATTTGTTGTATTCCTCTGACATTGTTTTTTACAAAACCGTCACTGATGAAAGCCTCCGACCTGTACAAAATTTAAGGATGAGATTATTTCAGACTTTTTAAAAGGGAAATAATTTCCTGGCTAAATTCCTTTTTCTGCCAGTTTTTCATTTCTTTTATTCTTCCCATACCTCTTTTATCCAAGGGGTTTTGTATGGCAATAGAGGCAATGAGCGCATTATTACAAATCATCCCGGGGTCTATTTTAAGCGCTCTGACCTTTGAAGACCTCCAGGATTTCAGGGCTGTTATCCGTGCCAGCACTTCACAGGGCAATCTCTGCGCCTTTTTATTCGGATACACCGGAAGTTTGTCTTCAGGTATTTTCAACGCCCCGGCCACCACTTCAATTAAGTCATTGCCGTACATATGGATCTGTTTTTCACTCAACGCCTTTGTCCCTTTTAAGCGGCGTAAGGTTACCGGTTTGGCCGTTAGGATTTTCATAATTGAATCGTTGCCGATTATTTTAAACAGCGGTTTATCTTTCTTTTCTGCAATGCTCTTGCGAAACTGCAACAACGCTTCCAGCACGGCAAGGCTTTTGGACTTAAGACGTCCCGCGCCTTTGAATTTTAAAAATAACGGGTCGTTATCCGATAAAACCGGTCTGACTTTGCTTAAATAATCGCATTCTTCAAGCACCCAGTCCATACGACATTTTTTTTCAAGCTCTTTTTCACAAACCTGGGCAAGCCGAAGAAGATATATAACATCTCCGGCAGCATAATCGACCATCTCTTGGGGCAACGGCCTTTGCGACCAGTCTTTTCTCTGGCATTTTTTGTCAAGAGTTATGTTTAAATATTTTTCCATTACAGCTTCCAACCCCGTTTCCTTAATCCCGAGGAACCGGCATGCAAGCTCGGTGTCAAAAAGATTATTTATCTCAATGTTAAAATCCCGAAAAAGACTGCGCACATCATAATCAGCCCCGTGAAAGATCTTTTTAATATCAGGATTAGAAAAAAGCGGTTTAAGGGGGGATAAATTTTTAAGCTGTAGGGTATCGACCACAATCGTCGATTTATCCGTGGCCATTTGAACCAGACACACTTTTACCTGGAAATGGTACATCGAGTCTGCTTCCATGTCAACGGCGACGGCCGTTCCCTTTTCAAGGGTTCTTACCGCTTTTCTAAGTCCGGCTTCGGTATCTATTAACTTATAGTTGGTTCCCATTCAATTTTCACTTGACCTGCTGGATTATTTCACCTAATTTATTTTTTTCATTCATTAAACAATGATGAACTCGTAAAAAATCCGATTTAGACGGTTTCGTAAAAAGTTCAAATTCAAGGCGTGCAAATTTTGTAATCATGAGGCGTACTTTTCGTACGTTGAATGATTGCGAAATGCAGCACAACGCAGAAGTTGGACTTTTTACGAGACCGTCAAACAATAGTAAATATATCCTTTGTGATATTGTGGCAAATATTTTTTTCTTCTAGCCCGTCCGCCTTATTCCGATCGGAAGAAGGGCGGGCTTGTCCGGATTAGGTGATAGTATTATGATAAACATAACATTTCCCGACGGCAATATAAAGAGTTTTGAAGACATCCCTACAGGTTTGGATGTAGCGAAAAGTATTTCAGAGGGATTCGCACGAAACTGCATCGCCATGGAACTTAATTCCGGCCTTGCAGATTTAAATACGAAAATTGCCCAAGATTCCCAAATCAGGCTGATCACAACCAAAGATCCGGAAGCCATAAAAATCCTCCGGCACAGTGCCGCCCACGTAATGGCCCAGGCGATCTTGCATCTTTACAAGGATGCCAAATTGACCATCGGACCGGCCGTGGAAGACGGCTTTTATTACGATATCGATATGGAACCGGTCTCGGAAGACGATTTTGAAAAAATCGAGGCTGAAATGAAAAAGGCCATCAAAGCCAAACTCCCGTTTAAGCGGGAAGTGGTCTCAAAATCCCAGGCATTAGAGTTTTATAAAAACGAGCCGTATAAACTCGAAATGATTTCGGAACTGGAAGAAGGAACAATTTCATTTTACAAACATGACGATTTTACGGATTTATGCCGAGGCCCGCATCTTCCCCACACAGGATTTATCAAAGCCGTAAAGCTTATGAAGGTTTCAGGCGCGTACTGGCGGGCGGATCAGACAAAGGCCCAGCTTCAGAGAATATACGGCACGGCCTTTTTCACAAAGAAAGAGCTTGATGAACATTTACATCTTCTTGAGGAGGCAAGAAAAAGAAATCACCGCAAAATCGGTATAGCGCTCGATCTTTTCAGTTTCCACGATGAAGCGCCGGGCATGCCCTTTTTTCATGCCAAAGGCATGGTTATCTGGAACGCCCTGTTGGATTACTGGAAAGAAGAACACAGGACCGCAGGCTATGTGGAGACGAAAACACCGATTATGCTCAACCGCAACCTGTGGGAAAAAAGCGGTCACTGGGACAATTACCGCGAGCATATGTACACCTCTATGGTTGATGAGGATGAATATGCCATTAAACCCATGAATTGCCCCGGCGGAATGCTCCTGTATGGCATGAGGCCCCACTCTTATAAGGATTTGCCGATTCGGGCTGCAGAAATCGGTCTTGTTCACAGACATGAATTGAGTGGTGTGTTGTCCGGTCTTTTCAGGGTCAGGGCAT
>CAZDAB010000095.1:0-9438 GCA_964502855.1 uncultured Desulfobacteraceae bacterium
TGGAAAAAGACCTTCATAATGACTCAATGTTTTTCTTCAAGGGTGCCATTATTGGTGGCATTCTCAGTTTGTTCTTATGGGTCGTCATATTCTGGGTCATCATCTGATTATTGAAAAGCATCGGCTTTTGGCAGTTTGGTGTTGTATCGGTGTCAGGTAGACGAAACATGTGAACACTGTCCGACATCTTGGATTCCCGAGGGGTCACGCTTGCGGCTTTATGCCCATTCCGGTAGAGTTCCTCGCAAAAAAAAAATTCTATTAGGGCCGGACAGACAGATGGGCCTCATTTTTAAAATTTCCTGAATTGTGGATTCCGTAATATAATTGGCAATATTTTCCACATATCCCTTGCTTGAGCACCACTAAAAAAGGTTTAGAAAAATAACGTCTGCCAAACCCCTTATTTTCCTGGTGCCGGAGGTCGGAATCGAACCGACATGGGGTTGCCCCCGCGGGATTTTGAGTCCCGTGCGTCTACCAGTTTCACCACTCCGGCATTTGCAGGATTATGTAAAGGTTATGAGAATTTGCGATTTTTTTACCGATACCCCTTGACAGGTAAAATTGGGTAAAAAAGGGTAAATTGTAGAGTTTTTGCTCTACAACTCCTCTACAAATTTGAAAATTACCATAAATTATTTTACGCTTGAAGACAAGACAATAATAAATTATCGCAGAAAAAAATTTTGCCGCAATGGCAAATAAATTTCATGTTTCGTGTGTGTGTTTCGTATCCTCCGAAAGCGTAATACACTGAAGCGAAAACCCTATTAAAATTGTATAATATAAATAATTACAGTATGCTACAAATTACACTTGCTGTAATGACATTCTTGGCAAAGCGTCCACCATTGCATGAAAAACTAATGGAAATCATAGGAAAACTAAAGGGAAATAGAGCGTTTATTAGCGGGAAAAGGTCATATATTCCAGCATCGGAATATTGGTGTTCGGAGACAGGCGCTAGAACTATTACTATCTATTTATACTACACAATATCGCCTATGCAGAATTCTGCGGAACCGATTTTACAGTGTTTTCAAAAACAGCCGGGATAATTCTGTTTGGTAAAACGTCATTAGTATCGTCATTATTAACTTGCTGGGAATTAAACAGATTCAGACAATGATAACGATGACGATGATTTTAATTAAATGGATTCCAAACGTTTGGAATCCGAATTTTAGCTCGCTGTTTTCTTGTAATCTTTAAAATTGGATAAGTTGGTTCCAGGGAACTTTATGGTTCAAACCCTACTTTTAAACATCCAATTATTGTTCAGTATTTAACGAGATATCAAATTGATATCAAACAAATACAAAGAGATGCCATAAATAGTAGGTTTCTCCTGTCTTGGATTGAAGATTTCAAAGCGAAATCGTAAAGATTTTATGGATTCAATTTTGCAAGGTCAAAGGCAGAAGTTATAAATCGCAGGTTAGACGCTTTCGCTCAACTACTATGCATAAGGATGCCGTCTTGTTTTGTATACCCTCTGTTTCCAACTTATTTGCTTAACTTCTCATTAAAAAAGTTCTATAAATGTTGTAGTTGCATCCTATAAAAAAATGCTTAATGTATGTTTTAAACTATCTAAAAATACAAATAAAAAAGGGAAATTTAAAAAATGCTGCCAATAAACACTATCATGGAAATGTTAAGAGAATCTGGTATTAACAAAACCATACAATTTAAGCCCTTACCTCCCGATAATGGGTTTCACGATTTACAACCTAACGAAGTAGAATTAAGAATGAAAGTTGTTATCACAGAAGATCAGTACAATAAACTTAAATTAAAAATACCTGCTGATGCAGATGTTTCCGTGAGCGGTGTTGATGGCACCCCTCCAGATAAATAACATCAGGAACAATCAGAAACGGACGATATATGTTAGATAATAATCTTCATCATTAATGCTGCCGTAAATAGGAGTCCTGCAACGCTGACGATAATAACCAAACATCCTGTGCTTTTACTTCGTTTTCTTCCTGCTGCACGCAGTTCATCCCATGATCCGAATAATCTATCGCTCTCACGCTGCCATTCCTGTTCATCTTTTTCTCTGGCTACTCGAAACTTCTCGATGGCCTGTTCATATAGTTCAGGATTGGCTTCTTTTGCATTTGTATGTTGTTCTGGTTCTCCAAAAGCTTCAATCAGCCATTTGATATCTGTCTTTTTGAGGAGGCCAAGTTCCTTATATCCAACAGTTTTGTACGGAGCCTTGATTCCCTGTATGGAAGAACGAGCAGTTGAATGTATAGTGCGATCAGATGTAATCCAGCCCCAATCTACATGGTTGAAGAAGTTTTCTATTACCGCCCACTTGTAAAGCTCGCTCAACAATATTTTGGTGTCTGCGCCCTCCTTTCGTTTAGCCCTGATATCTTTTCGTATGGCAATGGCGATTTCTTTGAAAGAGGCAGGGTATGGAATGCGTTTACTCGATTCTTTAATAACCTCTTCGGATAAGCCTTGTTTCTTTAGTCGCTGGACTTTATCAGCCCAGAACTCATCTTGTTTAGAATCATTCATAAGTTTTATAACCGAAATAATAAAAAGGAGAACATAACTCTTACCAGTATATGATATTTTATTTAACGTCAGTAAGTTGAGATAAGATTAACTGATCACAGCATTATCAGGCATTAGTCTTGATGTCAAATTTATACAACATGAGCATATTGAATCGGTGAACATCAAGATTTAACAACCTTGACTTTACGAATGTTTATGATAAGTTGCAAATACTCAACGATGCTTAAACCTTAAACAATGGAGAGCCATAGAATGAATGTGATTACTCTATTCCTCGATTAGAGAGGTGGGGTTTTGTGTTTTTAGAGGAAATAAAAAAGGATGGCGCTTATGTTTAAAAAAATCATTGTAATATTTTTTGGTTGTCTTTTAATTACAGCATTTGCATCTGGACCATTAATTGCGCAGAATGCACGGGAGTTTCTCAAACAAGCCATTAAAGAAAGAATACCAAGCGAAGATGGACCAGCAGCAAAATATATTCAGATATCTTTAAACCAAAAAGGTCATAAATGTTATACTTACATAATTCCATCAAGTAAGTACAAAAATAAATATTATATTCACACACAACAATTACATTCAACAGGTGCTTTTAATAGGGAAAATTTTACAAGTTCAGCAATAATAAGTGCTGCCATTCTCTCAGGCAATGTCAGATGGAAATGCTCTGATTTATTTTTAGGTTATTCTAATATTTTCAAAATGGAGAATAAAAATAATGGCTGCGCAGTAATATCTATTGAAGAATGTATAAAGGCAAGAAAGGTGTATATGGATACAGGAAATGTCGATAAATTTACTTCTTATTGGCAATCAAAAATAAAATATATTTCAGATGCTGATCCAGAGCCAAGTTTATGATTATCTTTTATTAACGTTGCTCGTCAGCTAACAAACCTTGGTTATTAGACAATCCGGCAGAAGTCATTGCCTTCTTTTTAAATACTGTATACCAGTAGCAAATAACAACAATCTCAATTATTAATACTCCAAATACTATAATCTGTTTTTCCCTATGCAGAGAACAAACAAAAATGTATAAAAGCCCAATGCTCATTACAAAAATAAAAGAGAAATTATAGGGACAAAAATCTATTGAAAATGAGATTCTCTTTTTCTGATTTAGACCTCTTGGATTCAAAATCTTTCGAATTTGTTGGGGTAATTTATGTTCCATATTTATTAATCTAAACCGGTCGATAAATAGGCTTTTTTGGATATCCATAAGAATGTAGATACCAGCTAAATAAATTATGCTTGCTGGAATTAATATATACAAAATAGTAAAATTAATTGCTTCAGGATTGTTTGAACCAAAAAGGTTCCCATAATTTTTATGTAATGCTATCATTCCTGCATCTGCAGTTAATACATAGTAAGCAAGCATCCATTGCCGACGTTTTGTAAACCTTATATTTTCAGATATAGTTTGGTGTAATGAAAAAAATTGTTTTGTGAGTTCAGAATTCTTTTGAGTCATTTTAAATTTCCCTCAACATTAAGAAAAAGATTTCTTTAACCTATTGAGATATTATCAGTTATTCACCTTTTATGTCAAATTTATGCATAATTGTATAAAAAATAAACCCCACCAAATCAAGGTTAATCCATCAAACCTTAAAAAAAGCCAAATTAAATACAGGTCATAAAATTGGCCGGCGCTGGCCAAAATCAGATTGAGCCCCATTAAAGTGTATCTCATGAGATAAAAAATATGGCTTCAGTACGTACGGAAATATTTGTCGGGGGCGTAAAGTTTGATAATGTCTTTGACACAATAACAAGATAAAACTATTACTATCTATAAAACCGAGGCGATTTTGACGACTTACAAAGACCTAAAATCAGTGAAATACATGGATGCCTCTATCAACTTTGCGGAAGGTCTCCTGGGCATCAATTTCAAGCGCACCGGAAAAAACCGATACAGCGCCCATTGCCCGTTTCATTTTGATAAAAAGGATAGTTTCAGGGTGTATGTCGATGGTAGAGACGAAATCAAGTTCCACTGCTTCGGCGAGTGTAATATGAATTGGGACATTTACGATGTCATTATGGTCAAAAACAAATGCGATTTCCGGCAGGCCCAGCAAACATTTGCTGATTTTTTAGACATCAAACATTTTAACCCTTACGAGGGCAAATCCACCAACATCCCCGACTTTGACCAATTAAAGGAGCCGGACGAACCCATTGAGTTTGCAGAGCCGGAGAGACTTGCCCCAGAGATAATAGATGCTCTCCATGATGCTTCCGTAATTTACAATAAGATGCTCATTTGCTCATCAAAAACGAAGATCGGTTTAAAAAAGTCCACGCGTATCTTTATAAAAACAGAAAATTTTAAAAATTACCGTAAATTATTTTGCGTTTGAAAACAAGACAATTTCAAATCATCACGAAAAAAAATGGTTCCGGCACCGGAAAAGAAGGCATTATGGTTTAATCGTATTGAGCTGGATCTCAACCCTACGATTCAGTGTTCTTCCTTCCGAGGTCTTATTTGATCCAATGGGATTATTTTGTCCCAATCCAAAGGTTTTGATTCTTGATGGGCTAATTCCCCGGCCTACAAAAAAGTTTTTCACAATTTCAGCCCTGGATTTTGAAAGCTCTCTATTATAGGAATCATCCCCAACAGAGTCGGTATACCCATTGATAATAACCTCTGTATTGGGATGTTGAATGATTAATTCGGTGGTTTGTTCTAATATTTCGATAGCCTGATCTGAAAGATCCTTTGAATCGTACCCGAAATTGATGATCTTTTTCTGAACGGGAATAAACTCTAGATCCAGGTCGTCCCGGGGTTTAAGCATTTTATCCGGTTGTTCTTCTTTATTAAGGTCTTTGGTAGAACTTAGCTTGTAGATTTTCTCTGCTTTTTGTGGCGCCGTAATATCTTTTTTGACTTGCCGATATTCATCATAATAATTTTTGGAGGCAGGGTCTGTTAAAGGAAGAAGTGTATCTCGGGAGTTTTCCGAATCTTGAACAGCAGGAGCTATTTTTTGTTTCACAATTGCATTTTTCGGTATATTTGTTGATGTTAATTTTGCCTGTTCGCTAAGGTCCGATATAAAATACTTCTTGATATTGATAGTATGGCGGCTTAAGTTCCCCGGGTAAAAAAGAAATCCTAGAATGATTAACAATGGCACTATCGCGGCAATATATTTAAATTTTCTTCCCGAAGATTTTATCGATGGTTCTTTTATAAATTCAGACAGCATTTTTCCCCTGCTTTCCGGTTTTATATTATAATGATCATTCCTTTCATTTGGTAAGAGGAGTTCATCTGCACATTCTTTTATAATCATTTCATCTATTATTTTTACTTCTTTAATATAACCGGTCAATAATGCATGATCGCAAATAATGTTTATCAAGCGCGGATATCCTTTGGAAAAATAGAAAATTTCACCTATTGCACGTTCGTTAAAAATGTTTTTTTTATGACCAGCGACATTGAGACGATGGAGAATATATTCTCCTACTTCAGTTTCCTTCAAAGGATCAAGGTGGTAGTTGATACTGATTCTCTGCTTTAAAGCCCGATTCTCTGTGTTAGAAATAATATCAATAAATTCATTCTGACCGACAAAGAATATATTTAGAAGTTTTGTATCCGGCCTTTCTATATTTGATAGGAGTCGTATCTGTTCGAGAAGTTCTTGATCCAGTCTATGGGCCTCATCAATTATAAGTATTACTTTTTTATTTTTTGAGTAACAATCGTTCAAATAGCGATTGAAATAAATCAAAAAAGACCCTTTGCTGTCAAACGTTATATCGCTTTTAAATTCATGTGCAATTATGTTAAAAAAATCGAGTTGTTCCAGAACAGGGTTGGTAACATTAGCCACAATAATATGGTTTCCAAGACGCTCTAATAACGCATTGATAAGAGTGGTTTTGCCTGTACCGACATCGCCTGTAATAAGGAGGAAGCCTTTATTGTCAAGCACACCATATTCCAAAACGGAAATGCCCTCCCGGTGATTTTCTCCAAGCCAGATAAATTTCGGATCCGTGCTTATTTGAAAAGGCTTTTCTTTTAAATTATAATGAGCAAGGTACATTCAATTAGCTCCTGAATCTCATCTGCATCACTGCCGATAAATTATGGAACGGAAATGAAGGATGGTTGCCACAAGAACTCAAATTGTTTTAACCAATTTGGGCATTGTGTCCTGGTGGAATTATTCTTGAATATGCAAAAATCATGCAAAGGCAAAAAACATGATTGATTGTTGAGATTACAGGCAGATAAATGCAGATAAGTATGAGCCCAAAACAAGGATTGTGAATTTTGTGTTCCACATAATGTGAAAAACATTTCACATTATTTTGTTTTTTTAAAAATAAAGCGTTATTTTAATCATTTTTCACTCTTTTCAAAAATATCTAACACTTCTTCCGCAATCAAAGGTTTGTAAAATTCATCTCCAATGAATTCTACTATCCGGTTTCCATTTTTAAAATCGATATTCATGGAACAATCGAATTTGTGAGATGCTGCTTTGGCTATCCTTGCCAAAACTTCTAGGTTGGCGTCCTCTATTTTAATAGGTATCATATGAGGTATCCTTTATCTTCGTTATCCGGCCGATGGCCCATTAATTTTAATATGTTGAGACAGTTTCAAAATGTTCAATTTTGTCCAAGACCAAGGAAGGCGAAAATTTTAACCACACGAATACATGGAGTATTTTAAGGATTAAAATTTGAGCCTGACGCAGAGATTGGGCAAAAGGGGCCGTTTTGGAACTGGCCCTGTTGATTATAATCGCTGTACAAATCGTTACGACAACCTCCCATTGTTTCCTTTCGAGAAAATAAATCATGACGAACCTATTCGTATCACAGGGTTACGAATTCAGATTTCCATGGTTTTCCGCGCTGGGATTATGAATTTAAAGGTCAGTGCTCCAAATAAAAGAATGAGCTGGATCATCCCTTGAAAACGAACGCAATCAATGGGTATCTGTTGAAATGATTGGTATATTGCTTCCAATTTTACCTGCTTTTCTTCATAAATATTATACCTGAGTTGAGCGATTTTTTACTTGATCTGCACCGATCTCTTGCGCATCAAGGATTCGCGAAAATCCTCGCCATATCCACGGGTATGCCTGTGGTTTTCGCGAACCCTTATGCATCAAGATCTCAACACATCTCTTCGCAAAAAATCGCTCAACTCAGGTATAATAAAAAATTGCACAGAGTCCGCCGTTTCAAATTTTTCAGATAGAGGCAAGCAATAACTGTTCCAACGTCCTAAAAAAAGAGAAAAAGATATCAATATGCCTTATATATCAGTTGGATAAAATAAGGGAGGGTATTACAACCCAGCGTCTTAAATTTAGTAAGCAAATTAAAAGGAACATGAATTTGACAGGCAAGGTGACGTATTTCGGCAAAGAATGAGCGTTACATTTATTTGAGATCGGAAAAAATTGAAAGATCTAAAAGATAAATAAGTAGAAGGTTATGAAACCGTGAAATTTTATAGCCTTTTTTCAATGTCTAAGGTAAACATCGAAACCGTAGAAAAGGTGATAAGAAGGGGGGCGAGAGGTTTGGCAAACAGACGCTTCAGGTCAAAGGTATTTGAACATATGGAAGTACAAATCCATAGGGGTCGGATTCCCGGTTCTTATGAATCCGCGCTTCCTGTAGAAAGCCTCTGAGCGTGGAAATTTGGGGACTTCAACTTCTATTTCATGCAAGCCTGCTTGTTTGAATCGATTTTCGCAATGCGCATATAAAATTGAACCGTAGCCCTTCCTGCAGCACTCTGCTTTGACCTGTAATGTTTTAATAATAAGCTTCATTCCCTTTCGTACGACCATCCCACACCCAATCAAATCTCCCTCATCATTCGAAAGCGTGACCAGGTAGCCTCTTTTAACTTCTTCCTGGATTTTTTCCGGCGTTGCAAAGGCCTTTAATCTTTCTATCTGAGCCGGGGTATACTCTCCTTGATTGACGTCCTGAGTATTTTGCCTGATCAACGTGGTGAGTTTCTCCGCTTCTAAATAGCTAAGCGGCTCTATCTTTCCTTCCAGATTGTCTATGATATCGATTTTCATGGCTCAACCCTTTTTCATTAGGAAATCTTAGGTTTCATATAACGGTTTCCTTTAGGAGTCAGTTTCAAAACGCCCCCTTTTGCCCAATCTCTGGGTCCCCGCTGAACGGGATTTGTCAACAGGCTCAAATTTTAACCCTTCACCGAACTTTGGCGGATTAAAATTTTCGCGTTGACTCGGGGCGTCCATGTCCTCGTCCTGCAGAATTGCCCTTACCCTTGGACAAAATTGAATATTTTGAAACTGGCTCTTAGGAATAATAATTGTTACGTCAGCATTCTTATATGGCTTTTCAGGGGGTCATGGGCTTTAAATGCTGTATATTGAGATCGACTTATTGGGTTGTTGCTGCTTGTTTTGAAGGCGGTGTCAACACCCGCTCGCGATCCGATTTCATTCAAGACCCTTCTGAGTAATTGCAGTATTATCGGGCAATTGCCTTAATGTCAATAAAATTGAATCGACCATTCCAGTTTCTTGATCCACCACTATGGAAATGAAATGCGAAACCTTGGAAAGTCATTCAATTGAAAGATGCGTCTTAATCCATTTTTAAAGACATCTGTAAGGGTAATTTCTTAATCGTTCCGCGTAAATTTCCACGGGATGTTTAACCGTAATATTGTCACCGGATTTTGACAACATATCAAAGAGTTGAAGCATACATGCCGGACATCCGGTTGCGACGACTTGGCATCCGGATGCCTTGATGTTGTCAATTTTTAATTTTCCGATATTTGCCGAAAGTTCATAGTACTGCAGATTAAAATTTCCCCCAAGGCCGCAACACCGGTCC
>CAZDAB010000096.1:0-9437 GCA_964502855.1 uncultured Desulfobacteraceae bacterium
AAATAATCAGCAACTACACCGTACAAACTCATGCATAAGGGCTCGTAACGAAAAATGGGGTTTACCTGAATATAAGCTTGCTTATAAAAATAAGAAGATTGATTTTATAACATGGGATGAGTTCGAAACAAACACCGGTCAAACGATGGAATATAAGACAATAATGCATCCTTTAGTTGAAGGTGATCGGCTCGATACAATATTCATTAACATGGATAGTAACGTTTTGATGAACTACAAATCTAAAATTAAGTCTATTACTGAAGAGCAAATAGAAACTGCCGATAAAAAATATATCAGTTCCGTATATTTCCATACGCTTTTTTTATTTACAATTGCAAAGCAAAGAAAATTTGATATAAGACGAAACGATGAAGAACTTGATTTGTGTGATTTCCTAAAAGATATTTTTTCAAGCTACTATACAGAATTTTTGTTAAACTTCGGCACTGAGGAATTAATGTCTGCTCTATCGATTTAGTATAGAATCGGTCGCGGTAGGAATGCTGGTTACCCCGCACTCCCCGCGCAGATCCGTACTTGAGGAACTACCTCATACGGCTCCTGCCTCAAGCAATAACGCCAAAGCGCACTAAGGGGTGAGGATGATAGACGCGAACCGGTGGAATACACTTATCAACTTATCGCCGTATCCGATTCCACGTTATATTGGGAACAGAATCGGGGTCACCCATTAAAGGGTCGGTCAGATCTTGACGGGTGCTGCCCAAATCCCTTTTTGCTGGTTTTGAAACGTTTTTTTGATAGATATAAGGCTCGTTCCAGGTGATTCCAAAACTCGCCCTGCGTGCTTAACCAGTTGGAATCGCTTTCCTTTCATTTCGCCAAGATTTATGCACAAAAAACGTTTCAATGAGCGTTCAAAGAGATTTTTGTTTAAGCAACAGCCCGATGATCAGTGATTAGTGAACTGCCGAGACAAACTTTACATATTGACATTATTTGTAAATACAGGTTTTAATATTTAGGTCGGAAACCAGATACTATCATGTGATTATACTTTTCTTAATGACACAAAAAAAGATGGGTTTAAGAATCAAAAATTAAGCAGCCACTTTCAGTTAGAAATCATTCGAACAACATCGCCATCGACCTTAACAGCCGCTTTCTGCCCTTGCTGATCGTTTGCATCTGTAATTACCATCGTCGTTCCCCGTGCGGGAGCGTTTTATTGAACCGACCAGAATGAAATGCAAAAAGTTCCCCACAGGCGTGGGGATGAACCTCGAACCGGACAAACGTGTAGAAGATTCTATAGATCTTGACGAAAAGATCGACACCTACGGATTATTTTCAACTTCTTCCCAATAAATATCAAACTTGTCTTGAGCATGGCTTTTTAACCGATTTATGGTTTCAATATCCTTGGCTCTTCGGATATTTTTGGAGATCATCCTTAGAGAATAAAGAAATTTGTTTTGCAAATCCGGCCCTGCTTTATGCTTTTTAAGATGATTTTTCATTTTTTCAATCATATGGTCGAGCAGTGTTAACATTTCGATTCGAAATTGTTCTGTCTTATTTTTAACAATGATATCATTATAGATTTTAATTTTTTTGTATAATTCCCATGCTTCTTCCACCATGTCATAGGGTTGAGATGTTGATAAAATCTGCTTTAGTCTGTCAAAAGCCGTTATTATATCTGATTTGTTTTTTAATTCAGGAAGATTTTTTGTAAATTCTTCAACGGATTCGGTCAAAATTACCCAACGATCCAGATGCCGGATATAAAATTCTGATAACGTCTTTACATCGTCAACCAGTTTAATAATTGGGTCACGATTAATATAAAAAGCAATTATCAAGGAAAACGAATCTAGTTTAGCAGATATCGTGTGAATCAAAGACAGTCCACGATCTATTTGTTCTTTGCCGGGGAAACATGGCTTTTTTGCAAAAGATTTATACGTGTTAAGACAACTTTCCCAATGCCTTATCTCTTCTGCTAAAAGCCGGGAAAATTCGTACTGATCATCATCATCGTCAATACGATTCTTTCCGGAAAATTCCTGATAAAAACGCTTGGCACACTGAAAAACCAAGTCATCCACGGATTTATTTGTGACGATTTCAACCGGTTGATCCGGATTCTCAAGTAAAATCTTTTTAACGTGATATGGATCGAGGCTTTGTTTATTTATTCTAAAATGAATTTTCAATTCTTGTGCGAGCCAGAAAATATTTTGCAAAATCAAAAATTCAGCCCCTTCATGCCGTTCTTTCACATATTGAACAAATTCATCTAAAACAACCTGTCCATGGGTTTCGATCTGCCGTTTAATAGAATACAACAATCGGTCTTGCTGTTTTGAATGATTATTTTCAAAACCAAATGTAAGCTGCCGGGGCCCTAATTCTATATCGCTAATGTTTTGCTTTCTCATTAATATTACCTCAATTGAGAGTAAACAAAATGCTGAAGGATATAAAAAAAATCAAAAATACAGACTGTTACCCTACTATAAATCGGATGCGATAAAACCGAAAGAGTTATCATAAGATATTTATTTCATCATTTTGTTTCCCCTACGGGAAAGCCGAGGATACCCCATTCCCTTTGTTATCAAGGGCTCGCAGTAGATGACGGAGGTTTATCCCGCTTTATGAGCGGGGCTTCGCCTTTGATGCCTCGAATAATGGGCATACTTTCATGTCCAAACTAACACCATAAAAAAACCCGGCCGGGATACCAGGCCGGGTTTTTGGTTTTTCAATATATGCCTGTTAGTACAACGAGGACTCCGGGTGAAAGACATTGAGTTCCTTGAGATCATCTCCCAGGTATTCTCTTTCGTTGGGTCCGAGAATCCCTAAGGAAAGGCATATCAACGTCCACAGGTGTACCGTACCCCATGCATGGTCGCGCTGATCTGACAAATCATGAATTTGGGCATGGCAGTTGTGGCACGGCGCAATACAGTAATCCGCTTTGGTAGCCAGAATCTGATCTGCCTTGAGCTTTCCGTAAGCACGACGTGCATCAACATATCCCGACTGTAGAAAACCGCCGCCACCGCCGCAGCAATAGTTATTCGACATGTTCGGAGTCATATCAATAAAATTTTCTTCACCCACCACCGATTTGACAATAAACCGCAAATCTTTTGCAATTGGATCACCAAAACCTTTGCGAACGATCTGGCACGGATCCTGAACCGTAAACTTGATTTTCAAATCTTTATTCCAGTCGGAATTAACTTTCAGTTTTCCTTCACGGATCCATTTTGCATAATATTCGTAAATGTTTTTAACTACAAACTTATGCTCGATATTGAATTTTTTCAGTCCTGCCAGGACTGAGAAGGTTACGTGCCCTCACTCTGTATTGAGAAAAACTTTACACCCAAGGTCATCCGCCTGTTTGGCTGCGATCCGGGTAACATGTTCCCAGGCATCGTTGTCCGCCAGGAACATACAGTAATTTTCTCCGCCCCAACCTTTACTCCCGTAAGTCCAGTTTGCCCCTACCAGGTGGAGAATCTTCCAGAGAGGCGGCATTTCGTCCGGTTCGGTTACCGGTTCCCGGGAATTTTGGTTCAAAAAGAACTCAGCCCCCTGCTTATCTATTGGCGCCTGCATATCTTTAAATTCGGGCTGTGCTTCCCGATACTCTTCAAGTACGTCTTCAACAACGAATCTAAAATCGTCCTCAGATGTACCCATGGCGCTGCCGCTGTCATTTCTCAATGCCATATCGCATGATCCCAGAATCCCCTTGGGTCGCTCTTCCCTGGGCCAGGTTGCCCGGGCTTCATAAACGAGCTGAGGAATATCTATTTTCATGGGGCAGACATAAATGCACCGCTGACAACCGGTGCACATCCAGACCCAGGGGCTTTTCGTAATCTCTTCGTCCATGCCCAGGGCGGCCATACGTAGAAATTTTCTGGGATCCATATCTTCCAGACCCGTAGCAGGACACCCTGAAGAACATGCACCGCATGTCAGACAAAGGTTAAGATTCCCCCCATCCGGGAGAAGCTCCTTTACCTTGTCCAGAAAAATACTTTTCCTTTTGCCTCCAAGTTTTATTGCTTCTTCAGCCATATCGGATAATCCTCCATATCCTATTTATTTTAATGGACTTAAACCTAATTCATTTATTTTTTGTTCCATGTCAACGACAATATGAGAAAAGTCACTTCCCATATTTGACGCAATACCGGCAAAACAGAGTCTGTCCTTTTCAAGACCTGCTTCTTCCATCATCCGGTATGCTTCATTCACCCGCCACTGCGCAAATGTGTTTCCGTTTTCGGATTTACAATTTCCCGGATGACAGGCCATGACCAGAACACCATCCGCCCCCGAAACAAAGGCATTTAATATATAATCGAGATCGATCTTTCCCGCACAGGGAACCTTTATCATTCGAAGGCCGTCGGGAAGCTGCATCTGAAACATATCGGCCATCTCTCCGGCCTCAAAGGCGGAATTCTGACAACAGAACGCAAGGATGCTGGGGGCTCCGTTACCGGATACCACACCGCTTTTAACCTGTTCGATGATTTCCTCATCATTAAATCCGCCGATCTGGATGGCATCCATGGGACACTCGCTGGCGCATATACCGCATCCCTGACAGGCCACAGGCGATATAATGGCCTTCTTATCGCCCCAGTAAATAGCCCCGTGGGGACAACACCGGTAGCATGTCAGGCATATGACGCACTTATCTTCATCAACAACCACTTTGTTCTTTGCAACGCTTTTCTTGCCATCACCAAGAAGATCCCTGACCTCAACGGCTATATTTTCAACATCGGTCCATGCTGACGGCAAGCCTGAAATTCCTCGAGTTGAACCGGCCACAAAGATTCCGTCTCTATTGGATCGAACCGGAAAAAAATGGACATTGTCTTTTTGAAGAAATCCCAAGGGACCGACATCGATTCTAAGAATTTCGGCAAGTTCTTCATTCAAATGATCGGCACGCATTTCCTCTTCAACCACAATGAAATCCGGTGAAATTTCGATGTTGCGTCTGGCAACCGGATCAAAAAAAGAAATGGTCTTCCCGTTCTCAACGATTTCAGGTTTTTCGGTTAATTTGAAATAAACGGCTCCTTTTTCCCGGCTCTCTTTATACATGCGTTCAAGTCCATTAGAAGCCACCTTTAAATCACCGGCATAAATGTAAGCATCGCAACCGTCTATTTCCTGGATAGCAAGAACGCTTCTTAGGACCCTTTCCAAAACCAGGGGATTTCCCTCCTGGCCAAGGCCGACAAGGAAAGCTACGGTCCTGTTTGAAAGTTTTTCTTTATCTGCTTCAGAGGCCAGTAATTCGTCCATTCGGCTTTGCGTCAGCACATTGTCTGCCGGGGAAAGTCCGTATTTTTCGTTCAAAGCCCCGGTGGCAAAGTCGGTGGCAACCACAATGGCCCCGACATTATGTTCAATGACTTCTTCCCCTTTTGATAGTCTGGCGGTGAAGTCTCCCGTAACCCCTGCCGCACTGACAAGGCTGGCTTGAGTTAAAATTTCAACATTGCTATCCGTCTTTATCTTATCCTCGAGATCTTGCAGTCCCTTATACTCTTCTTCCGAACCAATTAAAGATTTCGATCCTTTCTGACTTCCCAATTCAGCGTCTTTCTCAACCAGGACAACTTTATACCCTGAACCGGCAATTTCAGAAGCAGCCTTTATACCCGTTAATCCTCCACCTAAAACCAGCACATCGGTGGCGATATTTATTTCTTCCATATCTGTATGTTTCATATCTGTCATTAGCTCACCCCCAAATGTTTAATAACCTCACTGGCTGCCTGGCCTGCATGGGCCATAGAGGCCGCTATGTCCTTGGGGCCTGCAACTGTTCCAGCAAGAAAAATGCCGTCTTTTAAGGTTGAAGTACTGTTTAACTTGTCAATGCCGGCAAAAAACCCATCTTCATTGAGGCCAACATCAAAAACGTCTGACAGGTTGCTATTGTCGGGACCGGGCATTATTCCAACAGACAAGACAAGCAGATCAAACTCCTCATTAATACAAAGGCCATCCTCTTCGTTCATGTAGCGCATCGAAAGCGAGTCATTTTCCATGGGGAAGACATCCACCGGAATATTTCTGACAAAACGAAAATCCGTCTTGCATTTTTCATAGAATCCGGCATAGTCTTTGCCAACATTCTGGATATCCATATAAAACACGGTTATTTCCGCATCCGCATTTTTATGTTTGATTCTTTCGGCCATCCTCAAAGCATACGGGCAACAAACCTGTGAGCACCACAGATTTCCGAGACGTTCATCCCTGCTTCCCACACATTGAATAAAGGCGATCTTTTGAGCAGTCTTGCCGTCAGACGGTCTTACAACAGTGGCATTTTCTCTGATAATACGTTCCAGGTCCATACCGGTGACAACATTTGGAAATTTTTTATAGCCGTAGGTTCCCTTTTGTTCAGCATCAAAGGGCTGAAAGCCGCTCGCGAGAATAACAGCATCAACATCGAGCTTGCCGGAAAAACCCATGGTATCAAGTTCAAGTGCACCTTCAGGGACGGCGTCTGGATTTTCTTCACATTTTTCTTTATCGACAATTACGTGAAGGGGAGAATTATTTTTTGAATATCCTCTGATAACCCCTTCTGTCGCGGAATCCGGTTTACAAGAACTCTTTTTTAAATCAACCGAAAACCTTCCGCTATTATTAATTTTTTCCACCTCTGTTGCAAGATGGACCTTGATTTTAGGTTCATCAACCACGTTTTTAAGCATCGCTTCCACCGTGCAGGCCCCACACTGCCGGCATTCATCCGTGGCCTTGCAGCAGTACTGGATTGCATATCCGCCTAGAAATGGAGTCTTTTCAATGAGTTCCACATCGATATTAAATCGTGAAAGCTCCCAGGCGGCTGTGAGGCCGGCAATCCCTCCTCCTACGACCATAACTTTTTTGTTTTTTGCGCTCAATTGGAAACTCCTTTGATTATTGATTATTGCCTATTCCTTCCAATCGAAAAATTCAGTTTCTTAAACTTTAGGTCTGGGCAATACTTTCGCCCGTTCGGCGATTTCAGGGACCATGTGTTCCCATTCAATGGCCATCAAATGTACGCCATGTACCCCCTTCATCTCCTTGAATTCCTCGATCTGTTCGCAGGCGATTTTGATGCCCTCATCAGCCACTTTCTTCTTTTCAACCCCCTTCAGACGATCGATAAGCTCTTCCGGAACTTCTATTCCAGGCACTTTCTTTTGCATATACCTGGCCATACCGACATTCTTCATAGGGGTCACGCCGGCTAAAATATAGGCCTTTTCTGTCAAACCCATGTCATTGGCTTGTTTTACCCATTTCCGAAACCTGTCCATGTTATAGATACACTGGGTCTGGATAAAGTCGACTCCGGCGTTAATTTTTTTACCCAGACGGTGTACGCGCCATTCATACGGTTCGGCAAACGGGTTGGCGGCCGCACCGATAAAGATTTTAGGAGGGTCCTCTATGTCCGCACCGGACTGAAACTTGCCTTCATCACGCATGTTCTTAACCATGTTGATAAGCTGCATGGAATCGATGTCAAAGACTCCCATGGCATCGGGGTGGTCGCCAAACATACAATGGTCGCCGGAAAGACACAGCATGTTTCTTATGCCATGGGTATAGGCTCCCAAAATGTCGGCTTGCATGGCCAGACGGTTTCGATCCCGGCAGACCATCTGAAAATTCGGCTCCAGCCCTTCCTGAATTAACAGCAAACATGCCGCCCAGCTCGACATACGGACAACAGCGGTCTGGTTATCTGTAATATTGACCGCATCAACCATTCCCTTTAGGTGTTGGGCCTTTTCCGTAACTTCTTTGGCGGTGGTGCCCCGGGGAGGACCCAACTCACCTGTAAATGCAAAATGGCCGGCCTCTAAAACTTTTTCCAAGTTACTTCCTGATTTCATTGGCTTCCCCTCTATTGTTTCACAATTCATTCTTCAGTTATGGGTTGAATCGTAAATATTAATGATCTACAATCTTCACAGCATGTAATCATTCAACGACTCAAATATTACCCGGCTTCTTTCTTTTTCTCATAACCCGGCTGCACCAATGTCCGCGGTTTCTGGTTTTGCCACGCGGTTATCGGCTGAAACTCCATGATTAAATCCAAACGTCCCTGTGCGGCCAGGCGCTCGTATATCATGAACCAGGCGCAGGGCTGATCTTGGTGAATTTCGCATTTGCCGTTGTCGGTTCCACCACAAGGCCCGTTATACAGGCCCTTGGCACACATGGTTACCGGACATATGCCGCCTGTCCAACCCAATACACAGTTGCCGCAGGACCGGCATTTTTCCTCGTACCATCCCACATCCCTGTTTGCCCCGATAAAGGTGGTATTTACGGCAGGAAATACCGGTTTGTTCGGATATCTTTCCGCCAAAAACTGGATTCCCGCGCCACAGGCCATAGATAGCAACGCCTCATACTCATCAACCACGTTTTCAATTTCATCCAAAAATTCCATGTCACATTGTCGCTCCAAAGTGGTAGCTCCCAGCTCAATAGGATTCCCATCAATTTTTCGTGCCATGTTCAGCTCGGCATTGAGAATCCCCACCTCTTTCTCGCCACCGGCGAGGCAGACAGCGACACACGTACCACAGCCCACAGTAAGAACCTTTTTGTAGTCCTTTAACATGGTCTTGATTTCTTCAAAGGGCTTTCTCTCAGCTACAATCATGTGTCCTCCCTTCTGTTTTTGTTTATTGTGATTTAGAAAAGTTTAAGGTTTACATTCATGGATCCATTTTTTTCAATCCATGAAATCCGGATAAATTTAATAAGATTTAAGTGGATAAATTCAACAAAAGTACATGCCAAATAAGTAAGCCGTTGTCAAGAGAACTGATGCATATTTTTGAGAATTATCTCATAAGTCATTTTTAATGGATTGGCAAGAGCTGTAATGTGGCATCTCAATAAATTATGGATCCGGATCAAAACGATTATTTAATACACCGGAACTTATTGAGAAGTTACGTTGGAATTCGTCAAAGTGTCTGATCATTAGCATTTTGTGTTTTTTTGAAAAATATGATGACATGCCAGTCGGTTGAACCGTTAAACTTTAATTTTTCAGGACCTTAGGCGCTTTGTCCCGACTGCCATTGCAAAATCGCCCGCCATCTGAGCACAGCGAGGCGGTCCGGGCGCGAGCGGGCAGGCCCAATTGGAAGGCTAAAATAAGATGAGCCCCCTTGTAATAAAAGTTCCGGGTTAAAAGCGTTTAAAAGATTTGCTTGGCATAAATAAAATGTCATGTTACTAAAACAGGATGAATAAACCAAACACCACCATCCCAAAGAAAGCGCTTGTGGCCGACTGGCCGGCCCTGACACGAACATTCATAAAACCGGAGGACGATGCTGCCAGGTCCACATTGATCAAATACATGGAGCAGATTCTTT
>CAZDAB010000097.1:0-9395 GCA_964502855.1 uncultured Desulfobacteraceae bacterium
TATTGTACCCCGGGCTTTTCATGTTCAGGCCGAAGTTTATGGCCTGAACCGCTCGTTCCTGCCCGATGACTTCATCCAGCGGATTTACTTCCGCAGTATTTTTAAAGGTAAACATTTTGGGATTACATATTGACCTCAGATCCGAAGGCTCTAATTCACATGTTTTTTTCATGGTCTTCTCCTTAAAAAATAAAAATTAATAACTGGATAATCATCACAGGGCCAATTATAAGGATGTTCTATATTTATATGTTTTTTTTTTAAATTTAGCAATTGTTAAGTTTTAAGATAATGATGAGGGTTTGATCGAAAGGATACCGGACAGCCTGTCAAGAATTTGTCGCTTTTATTTTATTTGCTCATCAAGGTTTTTTTTAACACGACTCTTATTGTTATATTATAACTAACTGAAATATAATGATAAGATAGATATTTGACATGGGCCTGATGCAACTGGTACGGTTATTGCAGAAATTAAATAAGATTTTTCAATAATGCAAATACTTGAAAAACTTTTACCACTGAACCAGGGCTGAGAAAAAAAATATTGCATATCAACAGATATCGAAGGAGAGGAGACGGTTTGCCATATGGAACCGGTTCAAAAGAAGTCGGCACCGATAGACGCCGGAAAGTGAGAGACGGCATAATCCTTAAAGACTTTGATCGCAGGCAGAACAATGATCCATATTACAGTGGCTTTAAGAGGCGTAGCGGTATGGATAGAAGAAGTGGGATGGAATAACATGCTATAAAATAAAATGGTTGCCATCGCCCACAAAAGACTTTTTATAAATGTGTCAATATTTTTTTTGCATGAATCTTTCATATAAATTAAAAAGCACATAATGTGAAAAATAAAAAACGGCGGAATATGGATACAGACAATTATATGATAACGGTGTGCCCGTCATGTAAATGCAGGTATCGGGTTCCTGAGGCTTTTATTGGACGAAAGGTTTCATGCAAGAAATGCGGTAGCGGCTTTAGTATAGACTTACAGGACCAATGCACGCAAAAACAAGACCGGCAGGATGCCTCATCGGAACAGGGAGAGGTCTGGGAAGTCTTTCAAGATGATGCCTATTTGGTGATCGGCAAACTGGCTGTTAAGTACAAGTTTGTTAATGAAAAACAACTCCAAAAGGCTCTATTGATTCAAGAAGAGGGAAAACGAGCCGGGCAGAAGCTGTTATTGGGAGAGGTCCTGGTTGCTCAAAGGATGATATCTCAAGCCCAGTTGGATTTTCTTTCATCAGTACAAAAAATGGTTGAAGTTAGAAAACTGGATGGAAAATTCGGAGCGATTGCCGTCAGAAAAGGATTCACGACCCCTGATGAAATTGACAAAGCATTAGAGGAACAAAAGAGGGTATTCAAAGAGACAAAAACCATTAAGTTGATCGGTGATATATTGCTTGAGTCCAAGGTGCTTACGGAAAATCAGCGCGATGCGGTCCTTAAAATACAAAATCGTTTTGAAAAAATCACATCTACTGAACAAAAAAGGCCTGATGTTTCCGATTCCCAGGAACAGATTGAAAGTGATGCTGAATTTAATCTTACTGTTTCAGAAGACAAACTTAATGCCTTTATATCGATAAAAAGAGAAATTTCCGGCCCGATTACCATCGATAACATTAAAAATTTCCTTCAAATGAAAGGGATCGAATACGGAATAGTAAAGGATGATCAAATAGCAGAGTACTTGAAAATTATCGACAACAAAAAAGAGGCATTGAAAATTGCAGAAGGCAAACCCCCGGAACCCGGGAAAGATGCGCACATTAAATATTGCTTTGAAACAGATCCGTTAAAAGTAGGAGCAATTAAAGAGGGCGGGGCCATAGACTTTAAAGACAGGGGAGATATTCCTCATGTAAAAGAAGAAGATCTGCTTGTTGAGAAAATTGCTGTTGTGGAAGGCAGGCCTGGAAAAGACGTATACGGTAGTCCAATACCCCCACAAAAACCCAATGATATAAAACTTAAGCATGGGAAAGGCACTAAAATCTCTGATGATAAGCTTAAAATTATTGCTAAAATTGACGGCATACCTGAAATTTCTGCTATGGGTAAAATTTATGTTTCGCCACAGCTTAAAATCTCCGGGGATATAGGCTTGAAGACCGGACATGTTGATTTCGAGGGCAATATTGTTGTGAGCGAAGCGATACAGAATGGATTTTGCGTAAAAGGAAACAGCCTTACCGCCAAGGAGATTCTCAAGGCCGAGATAGAGATGAACGGGGATATCGTTGTCTACGGAGGGATTATGGGCGCCACGATCAAGACCGGCGGGAATATCCGGGCCATGTATGTACATGAATCTCGCATTGAAGCAAACGGGAACGTGGTTGTTGAGAAGGAACTCATTGATTCTAAAGTTGATACAAGCGGAGCATGTATTGTTAATAGCGGACCGATTTTATCCTCCACGGTTGCGGCCAAGAAAGGGATACGTGCAAATAGTATCGGATCTGAGATATCAAAGCCATGCAATTTAATGGTCGGTGAAGATGAAAGAATAAAGAAAGAGATAGATATGATAAAGGAAGCCGTGCTTTTGAAAATACAAGATCGTAAAAAATTAAGAAGCCGTTTGGAAGAAATTAAAGACGAACCCAAAAAAATCGAAATACAGATTGCCGAAATGGCACAAGAACAAGACAAGATAATGGTTAGAAAGAGGAATATTGAAGATCAAATTAAAGAACTTAAGGACACAGGAAATAAAACCCGGGTGGAAGATGTTGAGGCAGAACTAAAAATGTTAGTTTTAGAAATGAAGAAAGGGGAAGAAAATCTTGACAACTTGTTTAATAAACAGGAGCAAATTACAGGGGAGATCCCTGATATTCAGAAAAAGATTACAGATGCCAAAGCAGAAATTAAAGAGATGAAATATAAGATCTCAGAGATTGTTGAATGGTCGGCAAGAGAAAAGGGGATTCCTGAGGTCCGAGTAAAAGATATAATTTATGGTGATACCACGATTAACGGATTTTATTCTTCACTGAAATTAACGCAGGACTATAAATGTGTCCTTATAAAGGAGTATATAAAACGACGTTTTAACGACGGGTCAAATTTGAACCCTGATCAAGAGAAATCCGGCAGCAAAATAAGCATCAGTCCGCTTTAGTTTAACCTCCCGAAAGTTTGAGACCTTTGAAAAATGTTCATTTTTGTTCAAGTTCAAGGAAGGCGAAAATTTTAACCACCCCAGAGAAATAGGCTTCGCATTTCACGGGGCAGGCAGGAATACATTGATTATTTCGAGGATTAAAATTTAGACTCACGCAGAAATTGGGCAAAAAGGGGCGTTTTGCAAAGGTCTCAGTTCTATAACTTAATGAAATCAAGACGCGATTAATGATGACCTATTTATACCGTCAGAATGGAATGCTGGAATGCCGGCATCCGGCTCGAAGAGAATATTATAGTATTGGGTTTAGGGATGAAATCTCGTGCAAAATTCTGGTCTTAGCAGATGAGATTATTGTATATAGTCAAGAAGTTGAACAAGATCGGTTATCACAAGATCGACAGAAAGATTTTTGCATTTGGGATCGTTTTTTCTCAACCTCAGCGATCTTGTATCACCTGCAAAGAGTCCTGCTTTGAATCCCACGTTTTTTGCAGGATAGATATCGTTTAACATATCATTCCCGATATAGAGAGCTGAATGAGCAAGGATGTCCATGTTTTTAAGCTTTTCAGCCGCGATCTGGAACATGAATGTTGATGGTTTTGCATACCCGAATTTGTATGAATAAAGAATAAGATCGGGGTAGAATCCAAGATCCTCCGGATTTGAGTCAAGAAACCAGTTAAACAGATATGGGGTATAAAACTGGGCGTTTGATATAATGCCCATCATTACATTCGAATCTTGGCAGACCGAAAACAATTTTTCAAGGTGCGGCATCGGATATACCGGATTTGCAATCAGTTCAAATTCGACGGCAAATGCCCGAACGGTTTCAAGGTCGTCATTTTCAAGCACACGCATCCAAATTTGGTCTATTTCGACCTCCGGGAAGTCAACCCCTTTTTTCTTGAGTATTTCATGTTGGTTTTCTATAGCAGCGTAAAATCGTTTTAAAACGGTTTGAGATCCCTTTTTAATTCCGAATTGTTGAAGCAATTTTTCAAGCCTCTCCATTTGTGGTGATTTTTTCTTTGCCATGCTGATATCGCCTGATCTGCTGATAAAGAGTGTGCCATACAGGTCAAAAAGAATAACCTCAATCTTTTCTTCCAGTTTTCCGCTTTGCTTCAAAGAAGTCGGAAGCGGAAAAATAGGCTTTATATATTTAGAGATCAAATCATTTTTTTCCATAATTTCACCATTTGAGAAGGCTGAAATTTTCCAGATTCAAAAATTTTGAAAGAAGAACTTTTTTGTCTATTTTATGGCACACATTGTCCTTGATTACTCTGGAATAGATATCAACGAGCTTTTCCCTGTATTTGGTTTTATTGTAATGGAACAGCACCGCATTCATGTTGTTTTGTATGAGAGCTTCTTTGTCTGGGACATTTCCGGGATCCAAAAGGAAAGGGTTAAGAGATATGAGCCGGTCTCGATGTGACTTGTCGGATAACACAATAGATATTACCGTTTTTTGAAAGGTTTCATCAAGCAGTCCAAAATCCACACTTTCATTTGCGGTTATTTTTTCAAAAGCGGCTGCGATTTTCCTTTTATCGATAACTATTCCGAAGAGGGAACACGCTTTTCGTATACCCGCTTGCCAGGTCCTAAATAACTTTTCTTTGCCCAGCCATTCCAGAGGAACCGCTATCCGCGTGTAAAGGTGATCCAGCCGAATCCCCTTTTTCTCAAAGTCGTGGCATATTTCCGGCAGTTTTCTTCCCCATAGGATTTTTTTTGCGGTCCAGGGTTCGAGAAATGAAAACCCGAATCCCTCGGTAATGCTTGTGGTGATAAAAAACTTGGCGGACAGGACAAGTTCTGAAAATTCATGGGATAACCCGGCTTCAAATATCACGTTCAGATTTTTTTCTTCTGCAAACGCCTTCCATTGCGCATGGCTTTCGAGATCTGCCGGGCTGTTGGGCGGGAGCGTAATGGCAAGGATTTCATTGTTTTTGAAAAACAGGGAGATAAGGATGGCTTCTCCGATATTTTTTCTCCGGAGTGCTCGAATGGGATACAAAACCAGGTTTTTTGGGGGTGCTCCGGTTGTGTTTAATTTAAACGGATTTATGGTGTTGAAAATTTTATGCAACCCCTTTTCTTTTAATCCTGATTCGAGCAGGATGTTGTAATCCCTTGAATTAATGACCCCGTAATGGCAGTTTTGAATATAGTCATCTTCAGAATAATATACTAAGGGTCGTCCGTCTTCCGCAAAGTCATGGATCTGAAGAAAAAGTTTGATCTTTTTGTTTTGGAGGGCGCTGAGAATTTTCAAGAAATCCCTGTTTTTTGCCAGTGTGGGGTTATGAACATGAACCAGGTCGCATCCGCCTTTCCATTTTAGATGGATCGCCCGGGTGATGGCGGCTGCAATATCTTCGGGGTCTGATCTATTTTGATTCTGCCCATCGTAACCCAGTCCCGGGATATGAACGGTATCGCAAACAAAAGACGATTCCGGGGGCGTGCCGGTCAATACCAGCATATCACACGTATCATGGAGCGCTTCCACCTGGTGCCGTAACACCGTGGTTACGCCGCCGGTTTTGAGATGATAATGAATAAATGCTATTTTCATTTTAAAAAATATAGGATAACCATATTTAAGTGTCAAAAGAATAATAAGGGGTCAAGGTTAACCGCGAATGAACACGAATACACACAAATTAAAAAATATTATATGTGTCCATTAGTGTCCATTTGCGGTTCAGGAGTTTAGCTCGCTTTTTTAACCGCGGATGAACACGAATACACACAGATTAAAAAAAAATATACGTGTGCATTTGTGTGCATTTGCGGTTCAAATGGGGTGAGATTATGGACAAAAAAGATCTTCCGATAATCCCGTCTGAAAGGGGGGATGACCTTCATAATCTGGAGATTGCAGATTCTTCAGACCTTGTATTGTTTATGGCCGGAAATCAGTTTATGGCAATGAAAGAGATCGTCTCTATCTTTCAAAAGAAACATCCGGATGTGGAAAAAATCTTTTACGAAACCCTTCCACCGGGACTTGAACTCAAACAGATTTTATCCGGCGGCGCTGTGTTTAAAGATAAAATCCTGGACGTTTACCCTGACATTTACACTTCGGTTAATGAAAAAGCCATGAATCTCCTTGAACGGTCCGGTCATATTCATACGGGGGATTACCACCTATACCTTCATAATCGACTGGTGCTGATGGTCCCGGAAGGAAACCCCGCCGACATAAGCTCTGTTTCGGACCTGGCCGGGGACAGTATCCGAATTTCACAGCCGGACCCTGAAAATGAAGATATTGCTTTTCATATTATGGATATGTACCGGCAGGCCGGCCAAGATGATCTTGTTCATCGAATCATGGAGGAAAAGCGTGCACAGGGGACCACCATTTTTACGGTTGTTCATCACAGAGAAACCCCGTTGAGGATTTCAAAAAAAACCGTGGATGTGGGGCCGGTCTGGGCAACAGAAATAACCCACGCAAAGGCAACGGGCCTTGCCGTTGATGTGGTGGAGGCTGGTGAAGATTTAGATCAAAGAAAAAATATAAATTATTATGTATGCAAATTAATAAATGCTCCTCACCCTGAAAATGCAATAAAGTTTCTCGATTTTATTCGATCCTCGTCCGCCCAAAAAATTTATCAGAAATATGGTTTCATACCTCATTCCGATTTTTAATGATTAATGTCCGTATGAAAAATACTTGAAAATTGGATATTGGGAATTCGACATTGGATATTATTTGTTACTTGTTTTTCTCGGTTTCTCCGGATTAGATCGTATCTTTTACAAGCATGGTCGCAGGGTCAAGAAACAATGCCGGCCCGGAATCCGCCGGTCCTCCCTTTAACGTCATTACATGGATTTTTTTGCCTTCAGGCTGGAGCTGGATCACAACGTCAAACAGGTCCGAGACATCCAGCAGCGACGCAGGCATGCCCTCAGTGCCGTGTGTTTCATGACGATGGGTCTTCACGGAAAACCACACATGCAAGGAATGGTTTTGGGCAAGTCTTTTAAATTCGGAAAGTGATGTTCTTGCGCTTTCGTTAAAGTGGAACCCGTCGATCAGAACCATCTGGGGCGAAAAAATATTCTGTTCCTTCAGGTCGGTCAGCCTTTCCTCCAGTTTGGGCACACTAAACCCCTCAACCTTGAACGTCATAATGAACCGGTACGGCAACAAGTCTTCCCATAGCTTGTTTCTCTTTTTGGCATCGTATGATTGGGTGAGATGGCGGAAGACCTCCTTGTACCACAGACTGATTTTATTGACCGGGTCATCGAGGCTGATATGAAGAACGTACTTACCTTTTAAAAGTGTATGTAAGGCCAGCTGAACCAGCAGCGCAGTTTTACCGACTCCCGCACGTGCAAGAACGGCTCCAAAGCCTCCTTCAGGAAGGACATCTTCGGTTTTATTTCCGATGAACCTTAACGGGTTTTGGAGGATAAGCTCATTTTTTATCATGATGATTTTCCTTTTTTTTGTGTTTCCGCCTTTTTGACTAGCTCCTCGGCAATAGATTTCGGTACCTGTTTATAAGAGCCCAATTCCATGGTAAACTGGGCTTTGCCTTGTGTGGATGACCTTAAGACGGTTGAAAAGCCAAACATTTCGGCAAGGGGAACCCGGGCTTCAACAACGCACAGAGGGCCTTCATCCTGAGCGCCGACAATTATTCCACGACGTTGGTTTAAAAGTCCCATAACCGCACCTTGGAACTCGGATGGTGTTTCCACGACCACTTTCATGATCGGCTCATGAATTACCGGCCCGGCTTTGAAATACCCTTCACGAAAGGCTCCCCGGGCCGCTGCCATGAAGGCCATTTCAGATGAATCCACCGAGTGGGAAGCCCCATCATTGATGACCACTTTAATGCCGGTAACGGGAAATTCCATTTTCGGTCCTTTTTGCATACATTGTCTGAAGCCCTTTTCGCATGAAGCGATAAATTGGGTTGGAATACTGCCCCCCACGATTTTATTCTCAAAGACCAATTCGGTTCCGGTGACCGGTTCCATATAACCGGCCACGCGACCGTATTGTCCAGCACCACCGGTTTGTTTTTTATGAGTATAGTCGAATTCACCTTTGCGGGTTATGGTTTCCCTATAAGCCACCCTCGGTTGACCGGTGGCAACCTCGGCGGTATATTCACGGCGCATTCGCTCCACATAGACCTCAAGGTGAAGTTCACCCATTCCTTCAATAATGGTCTCTTTGGTTTCATCGTCAACATAGGTTCTGAACGTGGGGTCCTCTTTACTGAACCGGTTCAGGGCCTTGGACATATTTATCTGGGATGCGTTGTCTTTGGGCACAATGGCAAGGGAAATAACAGGTTCGGGCACAAACATGGATGTCATTGCCAGGTTGAGGCCGCGACTCACAAACGTGTCTCCGGAAGCACAGTCAATTCCAAAAAGGGCTCCGATATATCCCGCCGGAATGGTTTCAATGTCTTCCATCTGGTCTGCGTGCATGCGGACTACTCTTCCGACCTTGATTTTTTTCCCGTTTCGGACATTGATAATGGTATCGCCTTTGGAAAGAGACCCCTGATATACTCTGATGTAAGTGAGTTGACCATATTGTCCCTCTTCGAGTTTGAAGGCCAGGGCAACCAAGGGTTTGTCCAGCTCAGCGGACAGGGTAACCGGCGTCTCGCCATTATCCATGTCAAGAGCCTCATTTTTTACATCATAAGGACAGGGGAGCAGTTTGGTGACAGCGTCAAGGAGCGGCTGAACCCCTTTATTCTTATAGGCAGATCCCATAAAGACCGGTGTGAGTCGACGGGTCAGGGTTCCCGTTCGCACTGCCGAGAGGATCATGTCCTGGGTAACCTCTTGTTCTTCAAGAACAGCTTCCGTGAGTTGGTCCGAAAACATGGAGGCCGCATCGATAAGATCTTCCCGCCGATGAAGGGCTTCCTCAAGAAGATCCTGCGGGATATTTTCAATTCGAACATCTTCTCCGTTTGCACCGTCAAAATAGACGGCTTTCATTGAGACAAGATCCACAACTCCTTCAAGATCCGCCTCAAGTCCGATGGGAATCTGAAGGGTTACCGCATTGTGCCCCAGTTTTTCTTTGAGCTGATTAATGACCCGAAGGGGATTTGCGCCGCTCCGGTCACATTTGTTGATAAAAGCGATACAGGGCACGCTGTACCGTTTCATCTGCTGGTCAACAGTAATGGATTGGGACTGAACACCGCCTACAGCGCAC
>CAZDAB010000098.1:0-9316 GCA_964502855.1 uncultured Desulfobacteraceae bacterium
CGCTGTCAGCATACTCTTCAGCATATGCTCCGGATATACACTGGGTCGTGGCCACATAACGATTGAAAACCTTTTCCATGGCGTCGGATATTTCTCCAACAGTGGCTCGTGCCCTCACTGCCGGAAGACAGACTTCCAACAGGTTCCCGCCGGATTCACAGGCGTTGGTTATGGCTTCCAGCGTCCTCCGGACTTCATCATTGTCTCGTTTGGCTTTGATCTCTTTTAATCTTGCGATCTGTTCATTACGCACAGCCTCGGAAACTTCCAGAAGACCTTCCAGGGGCTCCTCTTCAATCTGATACTTATTGACACCCACAATAACGTCTTTGCCCTGATCGATGCGGGCCTGTTTTCTGGCGGCGGATTCTTCGATCCGCATCTTGGGCATTCCGGTTTCAATGGCCTTGGCCATTCCGCCAAGTTTTTCAACCTCATCCATAATCTTTCTGGCTTCATTGATGATGCCGGCGGTCAGCGCCTCAACATAGTAAGATCCTCCCAAGGGATCAACCACATGGCAAATCTGGGATTCTTCCTGAACAATAATCTGAGTGTTTCTGGCAATACGGGAGGAAAGAGCGGTGGGAAGGCTTACCGCCTCGTCAAAAGAGTTGGTATGCAAAGACTGAGTTCCGCCCAGGGCTGCAGCCAGACACTCAAGGGTGGTTCGAATGATATTGTTGTAAGGGTCCTGTTCGGTCAGGCTCCAGCCCGATGTCTGAACATGGGTCCGTAACATGGTAGATTTGGGATTTTTAGGGTTGAACTGGCTGATGATTTCATTCCACAGAAAACGGGCGGCTCTTAACATGGCAATTTCCATGAAAAAGTTCATCCCGACCCCGAAGAAAAACGACAGACGCGGCGCAAACTTGTCGATATCCAGTCCGGCTGCCAGAGCGGCCCTGACATACTCCAGCCCGTCCGCCAGTGTAAAAGCAGTTTGTAGAACAGAGTTGGCGCCTGCTTCCATCATATGATACCCGCTGATACTGACGGTATTATACTTGGGCATGTTTTTGGAACAGAATCCGATGATATCGGATACGATCCTCATGGAAGGTTCCGGAGGATAGATATACGTGTTTCGGGTCAGATATTCTTTTAAAATATCGTTCTGAATCGTACCTCCCAGTTGCTCATGCGTTACGCCCTGTTCTTCGGCCGCCACGATGTAGCCGGCCATAATCGGCAGAACCGCGCCGTTCATGGTCATGGAAACCGTCATCTTGTCCAAGGGAATCCGATCGAAAAGGATTTTCATATCCTCAACGGAATCGATGGCAACACCGGCCTTGCCGATATCGCCCACCACTCTGGGATGATCCGAGTCATATCCCCGGTGGGTTGCAAGATCAAAGGCCACCGAAAGTCCGGTCTGACCGGCCGCCACGTTCTTTCTGTAAAATTCATTGGACTCTTTGGCCGTGGAAAAACCGGCGTACTGCCGGACGGTCCAGGGCCTTCCCGCATACATGGTGGCCATGGGGCCCCGAACATAGGGTGCAAAACCCGGCAGGGTGTTTATATGCTCCATCCCCTCAAGGTCTTCTGCGGTGTACAGCGGTTTTACCAATATGCCTTCATCCGTCTCCCAGTTGAGAGACTCAAGTGGTTTTCCTCTCAGTTGTTTGGTGGCGAGCTCTGTCCATTTTTGTACATCAGGATTTTTAGACATGGCATCCTCCTTTGGATCGTTAAATTATCTTTCGCAAAGTTCAACCAGAATGCCGTTTGTGGCTTTGGGGTGCAAAAAAGCGATCTTTGCGCCTCCGGCGCCCATTCTGGGTTTTTCGTCAATCAGCCGTATTCCTTTTTCCTTTAATTCTGCCAGGGCCTCTTCAACATTCTCCACTCGAAACGCAACGTGATGAATCCCCTGGCCCTTTTTTTCCAGGAATTTAGCGATGGGTCCGTCCGGCGCCGTTGATTCAAGAAGCTCCACTTCACTTTCTCCCACCGGGAAAAACGCAGTGGTCACTTTCTGCTCTTCAACGGTTTCGGAGCCTTCAAATTCAAGCCCCAGCGCATCTGTCCAAAAATTCTTACCGTCTTCGATACTGGTTACGGCGATTCCGAGATGGTCTATTTTTAATATTTTCATAAAAACCTCCTTTAATAATTGATGATTGAAAATTGACGATTGAAAATTAAATAGTTGGTAACAGTTCAGTTCTTTGGAACAAATCAATCTCTAAATTTTTCCATGACCCGTTTAAATCCGGGCATGGCATTTATTATGGTTTCATCGGCCACGCAGAAGGCGATTCTGAAATGACCCGGTCCGCCAAAACCGCTGCCGGGGACAGTAAGAATCAGTTCTTCCTGAAGCGCCTGTACGAATGTTACATCATCCGAAACCGGCGTTCGGGGGAAAAGGTAAAACGCACCTGCCGGTCTGAAGAAATCGTAGCCACAATCCGCCAGACCCTTACACAGGAGTTCTCTTTTCCGGGCATACGCTGAGATATCCACGCTCGTGCCCTGAACTGATGCCACAACCCGCTGCATCAGAGCCGGAGCATTGACAAATCCGAGGATCCTGTTGGCCAGTGCCATGCCGCCGATAAGCTCTTTTTTAAAACAAGCTTTGGGATTGACCGCCAAATGACCGATACGTTCCCCGGGAATGGAAATATCCTTTGAATATGAAGTGGCAATGATGCTTTCAGTGTAAGTTTGAAAGATGCTGGGAACTTTTTGTCCGTCATAAACGATTTTGCGGTAGGGTTCATCTGCGATAAGATACAGGGTCCGGTTCAGTTCTTTTCCCTTTTCAGTTAATAGGGTGCCGAGTTCATTAAGGCTCTGTTTTGAATATACCTGGCCGGTGGGATTGTTCGGGGAATTAATTAAAACGGCCCGGGTCTTTTGGGTTATCGCAGCGGAAACGGCGTCGATATCCAGACTAAAATCCGGTTTTGTGGGGACGGTTTTAAGGCTTCCGCCATGGTTGTCCACATAATATCTATATTCAACGAAAAAAGGAGCCGGAGTGATCACCTCATCACCGGGATCGAGAATTGTTTTCAGGATAACGTTCAGAGCACCGGATGCTCCGCAGGTCATGATCACCTCATTTTCGGTAACCTGCACCTTCTGTTCGCCGCAAAGATAATCAGCCACTGACTTGCGAACATGCGGATATCCGGCATTGGGCATATAACCATGAACCCCTGAATCCGAGGACGCTGCGGCATCCTCGAGAGCCGCCCGGAATTTTTCCGGAGGCTCCAGATTCGGGTTTCCCAGGCTGAAATCATATACGTTCTCAGCGCCATGCTCAGCCTTAAGGCGGGCGCCCTCTTCAAACATTTTACGTATCCAGGAAGATCCGGATATAATGGTTTGGATATGCTTTGCTATAGTCATTTGGCTACCTTAATTCGACACAAAATTGTAATCGAGAAATATATATTTATATAAGGTATGGCTTGCAAGCTCTTTCTGTAAAAATTTCCAGTAAAGGTTAAATTTTAGCTTTATCTTGCAGTCGTTTTAGTCTGCCCGTTCCACGGACTTTACCTCCGGGATTTCTTTTTTTAAATATCTTTCAATTCCGTTTTTAAGGGTCATCTGGGACATGGGACATCCGGCACATGCTCCCTGCAACCTGACTGTGACCACGCCGTCAACGACATCGACAAGCTCCACATCACCCCCATCCGCCTGAAGCATGGGCCTGATTTTGTCTATTACCGCCTGAATCTTTTCTTTCATGATATCCTCCCTTATATTTATCTGCCTTCATAAAAAGCTTTTCTAAATTCATCAAATTGGTTTCGGCATATGGCCGTTCGCATATGCTCCATCAGTCTCATATAAAAATAAATATTATGAATCGTATTTAAACGATATGCAAGCAGTTCTTTTGCCATGTAAAGGTGCCTCAGGTAGGCTCTGGAATAATTTTGGCATGTGTAACAAACACATCCGGGTTCAATAGGTTGGGTATCATACTTGAAACGGGCATTGCGAATATTTATGGTGCCTTTTTTTGTAAACATTTGGCCGTTTCGAGCGTTCCTTGTGGGAATGACGCAATCGAACATATCCGCCCCAAGGGCCACAAGTTCTACAAGATCTTCAGGGGTTCCGGTACCCATGATATATTTAGGCTTATTATCCGGAAGTATGGGCAGCGTAAAATCGACAATTTCAAACATGATCTCCTTTGGTTCACCCACGCTGAGCCCCCCAATGGCATAACCGCTGAAAGTGATTTCAGATAAATTCTCCGCTGAACGTTTTCTAAGGTCCTTAAACATGCCCCCCTGAACGATACCGAAAAGGGAAGGGGGTTTTGAGACGGTTAGATCTAAAAACCCGATGCCTTCTTGCAAAGCATTTTTACATCTTTTTGCCCAGCGGGTGGTAAGCTCAAGTGCCTCTTGGGTATGTTTACGGCTTGCAGGGTATTTGATGCAGTCGTCAAGGCACATGATGATGTCCGATCCGAGACAAAGCTGTATTTCAACCGACTTTTCAGGCGTCAGCAAATGACTTGATCCATCGATATGGGACTGAAAAAAAGCGCCTTGATCGGTAATCTTTCCAAGTTTGGCCAGGGAAAAGACCTGAAAGCCGCCGCTATCCGTCAAAATAGGTCGGTCCCAGCACATAAAACCGTGGAGGCCGGAAAAACGGCGAATAACATCACATCCCGGCCTGAGGTACAGATGATATGTGTTCCCCAGAACAATTTGGGTCCCGCATTCCATAAGCTCTTGGGGTGACAGGGATTTTACCGTGCCAAGGGTTCCCACCGGCATAAAAACAGGGGTTTTTACCTCACCGTGAGCGGTCTGCAAGACGCCGGCCCTTGCCCGTGTGGTGTCAGATGTTGCAATTATTTTGAAATTGGACATGCAAGTTAGTTCGCTTCGCTCACAATTGGAATAATGGAACGATGGCATGATGGAATAATGGGTTACTGTAGGAATTAGAATGATATTGTTCCTTCAACCCAACGTTCCACTATTCCAGCATTCCATTCTTCCATTCCGACGGTATAAACAGGTTGCCATTAAAAAACCTGTATTTTCGAGACTTTTAATAAGAGCATGAATCATGCAATAAACATCGCATCCCCGTAACTGAACAGCCTGTATTTTTTATCTATGGCCGCCCGGTATGCATTCAATATGTTCTCCCGACCCGCAAAAGCGGATACAAGCATTAAAAGCGTCGATTTTGGGAGATGGAAATTCGTAATCATTGCATCTACAACGTTAAATCTGTACTCGGGATAAATGAAAAGATCGCAGCTTCCGCTACCGTGAGCCACGTTTCCTCTGTGGTCTGAAGCATACTCCAGAGTCCGTACGCACGTCGTACCCACGGCAATGATGCGTCTGCCTTTTGTTTTGGAACGGTTTATAACATCGGCAGTCTCTTTGGAAATAGAATACCACTCAGAATGGATTTTGTGGTCTCTTATATCCGAGACCCTGACCGGCAAAAACGTACCGTAACCCACATGCAGGGTAACTGTAACGATCCTGATTCCTTTTTCTTCTATTTTTTTAAGGAGTTTTTTGGAAAAATGGAGTCCTGCTGTGTGTGCGGCAACTGCACCTTTTTGCGAAGCATAAACGGTCTGGTAGGATGTCCTGTCATCCTTACAATCGTTCCGTTTAATATATGGGGGCAAAGGAACGTGTCCTATCCTGTCCAGGAGACTTTCAAAATTATTTTTAGATGAAAATTTTACAGTGTAAATTCCTTCTTGACCGTCGACAACCTGGGCTTGCAATCCCTGGGCAAAAAATAACGGCGTACCGTTTTTCGGTTTTTTTGAGGTTTTAATCAGGCATCTTAAGACAAGTTCGTTGCACGCAGGGTTTTCACGAACGCCGGGGTAATCAAGGATAAAAACTTCCGCCTTGCCCCCGGTATCCTTTTTCCCGAAAAGTCGTGCCGGAATCACTTGGGTGTTGTTTAAAACCAGTAAATCCGTTGGCAAAAGGAGATCATAAATTTCATAAAACTTATGGTGGGACAGTCTGCCGGTTTCCTTGTGCAGAAATAGAAGTTTTGAACGGTCCCGTTGATCTGCCGGTTTTTGAGCGATGAGGTCGTCGGGCAGATCATAATTGTAATCATTCAATAAAAACATGATGGCTATCTTTTCCCCAGATATACCAGGAGAACTCCCGCAATCATAAGCACAAGACCAAATTTTTGCAGAGCCTTATCCGGCATTTCAAGGACTTTCTCTAAAACAAGTTTCATCTTTGCCGGAGATGCAAAATATGGAAGACCTTCCACGACCATCACCATTCCGAGCACACATAGGAAAAATCTCATTATATTCCTCTATCATTAAATAGGACGCAGATTTCCGCAGACCCGCCTGCCATGCGAGACACCTACCAGTCCATCCGGTCATCTTTGCAAGCGAGAGCATTGCAGAGAGGCAAGGCGAGAAAGCCTGAGACACAAGCGGGCAGGTATACACAGATAATATTATCATTTTAATTTGCATCTCTAAAATTAAAATCAATCGCTTCATTTACTCTTTTGAAATCTTCAACAGTTCGTGTGATTACCGTGGCTCCGATTTGACGGGCCAATAGAGCAATGCAAACGTCGTTGTAATCTCTCGGATTTTTCGGATCCAGTTTTCCGGAAAAACGAAGTTTATGGCATACACGGCCGATTAAAATTTGAGTAGATGGGTCAGGTTGTATTAGGCGACCTAATTTAACGTCTCGGAAATTCTACAATTGGTTGAAATTAAAGATCATTTAATAGCTCCTGGTTTATGCCACTTCCATGGAATGATGGAATACTGGAATGCTGGAATATTGGGATAAGGGCGGAAACAAACCATTTTAATTGTGTAAAACTCCTTCAAACCCACCATTTCATTACTCCATAATTCCATTATTCCAATTGGGGCGAAGCCCCTAAGTTCACAAATGTGCTACCCAGGCGAATCAGATGTTTTATTTCGGCATTTCCCTTTGCGCCTATCCATAATTCATGAAACACGGGGTGAACCATATACATCACCTTATTTAACCCGCTGATTTCATGCTGATGAAGACCATGATTGAATATGCCGATATAGATATTGGTATCGAAAACAACTTTTTCTTGCACGTTTTAGGCCTCCTCAAAATCAAAACTTCCGGCATCTGCCAGAGTTACTTCAGCCAACTGAATATCCGTATCAAATTGTTTAAGAACGGTATTGATGGCTTCTTTTTCTGATTTGGCATTTAATGCGATTTTGATGCGATTGATTTGTGCCTGATCAAGCTCGATAGTTTTTTTTACAAGTGCCATGGCCACCTCCCATACTATACATATAATACTGATGATTTTTATGGTATTTATGTAATATCAAATCGTTTTATTGTCAACACATTTTTTACAGAGAAAGGTTTACAGTCAGGTTTTAAATATGGCTTGACTAATTTTTTGCTTTGGTTCAAAATTTTGTGTTTAGCGAATGTGTTGCCACAGACCATCAAAGAAACCGTCAAAACGCAAGGATTAAAAATGACATATGAATCTGTAATCGGGCTTGAAGTTCACGCTCAACTCAAGACGAAAACAAAGATTTTCTGCAACTGCTCAACATCATTCGGGGCGCCGCCCAATACCCACACCTGCCCGGTTTGCCTGGGTATGCCCGGTGTGCTGCCGGTGCTTAATAAAAAGGTGGTTGAATACGCCCTGCGAATGGCTGTCGCAACAAACTGTATAATCAATCGGGAGAGTAGATTTGCCCGCAAAAACTATTTCTATCCCGACCTCCCCAAGGGATACCAGATTTCCCAGTATGAACTGCCGATTGCCGAAAATGGATTTATTGAGATAGAAATAAACGGCCACCCAAAAAGGATTGGTATTACCCGGATACACATGGAAGAAGACGCGGGCAAGCTGTCCCATGATCCTGACCGCCCGCTGAGCAAGGTCGATTTCAACCGTACCGGTGTACCTCTGATCGAAATCGTGAGTGAACCGGATATACAGACTCCTGAAGAAGCCGGGGCTTATCTTCGGCATTTAAGATCCATTGTCCGCTATCTCGGAATCAGTGACGGCAACATGGAAGAAGGAAGTTTCCGTTGTGACGCCAATATATCCATACGGCCAAAAGGATCTGAGACCCTGGGGACCCGAACGGAAATAAAAAACTTAAACTCTTTCAAGCATGTTGAAAGTGCGCTTTGTTTTGAGATCAACCGGCAAAAAGAAATTTTAGAAGACCACGGCCAGGTCATTCAGGAGACCCGGTTGTGGAACCCAGTTAAAAACAAATCCATATCCATGCGGGGTAAGGAGGAGGCCCATGACTACCGTTACTTTCCGGACCCCGACCTTCTGCCGCTGGTTATTGACGATGACTGGATCGATTCGGTCAGAAAAAGACTTCCCGAACTTCCTGATGAAAAAAAGAAGCGCTTTATGGATGAATACCGTCTTTCTTCATATGATTCCGGCTTTCTGACATCGAGCCACGAGCTTGCAGACTACTTTGAGGAATGCGTTACACAATTTTCCAATCCCAAGCAGGTTAGCAATTGGATTATGGGATCATTGCTGGGCCTTTTAAACGCCCGGGGCAAGCAAATTACCGAGTCGCCGATTTCCCCCGGAAATCTTGCCCAACTTCTTAAACTGATTGACGATAATATAATCAGCGGTAAAATTGCAAAGACCGTATTTGATGAAATGGCTCAAACCGGCAGAGCGCCCAAAGAAATCGTAAAAGAAAAAAGACTGGTGCAGGTTACGGACGAGTCCGCCATCAAAGCGGTTGTCGTAAAGGTCCTTGGAGCGTGTTCAAAGGAAGTGGAAGACTACAAAAACGGCAAAACCAAGCTTTTTGGCTTTTTTGTGGGCCAGGTCATGAAAGAGACAAAAGGCAAGGCCAATCCGAAAATTGTAAACGAAATATTAAAAGATCTTCTTTCCAAAAAATGAACATCTTTTAAACTTTAGGCCGGTTTCTCTAATTTTACGGCACATAGTTTGAGTTCAGGAGTCTTAGCCATGGGGTCGAGACAATCCATGGTCAGTGCGTTGACCGCTATATTGTCGGAATGGAGGGTTGTGAAAACCGTTCCTTCCGGGACCCGATCGGTCACCTTGGTATGAATCTTCATTGAGCCCCTTCGAGAACGGACGTGGATTTCCTCTCCGTCTTTGATTTGGACTCGATCTGCGTCTGACGGATGGATTTCCAGCACGTCTTCCGGGGACAGATTGAAAAGCGCTACAGAGTTACGCGTATAGGAGCCCGTATGGAGATGGTAAAGATCTTTTCCCGTTGTTAAGATAAAAGGATACTCTT
>CAZDAB010000099.1:0-9258 GCA_964502855.1 uncultured Desulfobacteraceae bacterium
TGCGCTTTTGTGCCTCGATTTACCCGCAAAATCATGACTTTTCGTTCAGACACTACCTAGGCGGATCTGGGAACGATAATCCCGACGGACTTTATGTTGATCCAACTGATACTTATATATTTTTGGGAGGGTCAACACATTCTAGTAATTGGTCTTATTCAGCAAATGCATATGATATTAGTTTAGGCGGAAACAGTGATGCTATTTTTGCTGTACTTACTACTGACTTAGAAACCCTTGAACATATCACTTATTTTGGCGGGGACAGCGATACAAGCAGTGTTGCTGACACAAATGATGCTGGTCATAGTATTGTTATTGATCCTTCTTTAAATGTTTACTTGGTTGGTACAGCAGGCGAAAACGGATTTCCTACATTTAATGCAGAAGATAGCACTTATAATGGTGGGGAAACAGATATTTTTATTTCCAAATTTTCAATTGATATGTCATCCCAAACCTGCTCTTCCGGTCAGAAAAGGTGCAACGGAAACTACAGTCAAACCTGCGGAGATTACGATAGTGATTCTTGTTTAGAGTGGCCCTTCTCCACAAGTGGAGCCGGAAATGTTTACTGTAGTTATGGTTGTGAAGCTGGACAATGTCTTGGGAAAATACAATTACCTTCCGGACCGAATGTGATCGAGGTGACCGGTGATGACCGAGCCAAAGCGGTCGTGACGCTTGGAAGTGTGGTGACCGGCGGTGATCAAATGGCCCTGGTAATGAACTTTCCGGCATATGAGGCTGTTGTGGACATTTACGCAGCGGTGCAGTTGCCCGATGGAAGCCTTTACGTAGTTGCATCCGATGGAAGCCTGACCATGGATCTCGTGCCCTATCGCCCGGGAGTGACCGATGCGCAAAACGCGACAATATTGGATTCATTTGACGTGTGCACGCCTTTTGGGTCTTCCGTGCTTACTGGGACATGGTGGGTATACTCTGTGGTTGCTCCCACAAACGGTGGTGATTTTTCCGCCATCAATTTCACAAGCGGGGACTACGACCTACGGTTCTATAGCTTTGATGTAACATGTCCATACCTGATAGACCATTGATGGCGACGGATATACGGATAACCAATGAGATTGTAACGATTATGATTCCAGCATCCATCCTGGAGCAACTGAGATTTGTGATGATGGTATAGACCAAGATTGTGACGGCAAAGACCTATCCTGTGAACCAGACACAGAAGCTCCGACAACTTCCACAGGGCTAACAGCCGCTGTCGTTTCCTCAAGTCAGATTAACCTTTCCTGGGATGCGTCAAAGGATAATGTTGGAGTGGCAGGGTAGATGTGAACTATTTTCATGTATCGGTGCCGGATATTGAAGTTTACTCAGACTATCCCTATGATGGCACTACGGATCAGCATGGCACTACCACCATGTCTCGAAGATATATCCGGCAGTATTACCAAGACGGCCAGAGTTATTCTGATGAGAATTACGAGGATGGCAATTCACCATCTGGATACTCCCCTGCGGGCAATCCTTCGGGATATGCCACGATCAACAATCTTCGAATCGGCAGTATGATCAATACGGTGGAAAAAGGACCCATTGATGTCGTATGGCGCTTGGGTGGACAGGATACAACTGCGCGGGGTGATCAAGTCGTATGGGTCTTTTTTATGCCAGCCCCAGTAACGTGAGCTGGGGCAGCCAGAACAATCCGGATATTTTTGTCAAAATCTGGTTTGACGTAGGAGGTAGAGTGGACGTAAATTTCTTTCATGTGTCCGTGCCGGATATTGAGGTTTATTCAGATCTTCCCAGTGACGGTATCTATGATCAGAAAGGAACAACGATTATGGATAATCGATATATTCGACATGAATATTGGAGGTAAAGAAGACTTTTATTATAGACGATAACCATTTTGAAGATTACAAGAAAGACGGCGGGCTCTGAAATCGGAGTAAAATCGATTGGGCAGAATTTTTCACCTGAGATATTTTTATGATTGCCGTAAGACCGGAAAATATTAAATTGGCTGGGATAAGTCTGGATGAATGGTGAGTATCTGGAATTGGGCAAAATTGAAATGCCTAAAAACTGTGCATAGGCGCACAGGCTGTTGTGCAACTTCACCGGCTGGCGCAAAGGGGGTTGATGCCGCCTATGTGACAATTAGTATCCGGTCGACAATCATCATCCAACATATGGTGTTTGCTCTGGATACGCTTTATGTTCGGTCAGTCTGGTATGGGTATTGCGATGAAATACGGGCCTCCCTTGTTTCCGGATTCATATCCAACTCCCTCTGTGGATGATTACGTGATCGATTCCGACACCCCGGTCGAAGCCTAGTTTTAGCAGCCAGCCCGTCGAGAGATCAACGGGAAAGCTTTGCCTAAAATGCCTGTAATTTTATGATATTGTGCAAAAATTGGTAAAAAGAAGGGATTGACAACCGGGTTCGACTTTAGTATGAAAACTTTGATTGTTGCCGCAAACAATGGGCTTCCATATGTTGAGGTTTGTATGAGTTCCAACCACAATCATAATTTTTAAATCTACTTCACTTTACCCGCTCTCAAAAAGCGAGTTCTTATCATTCTATATTTTTAAATATATCCTTTTTGTCCCAGCACCAGCAGGATTTCATGGACGACCTCATCGGGACTGAGAGCGGTGGTGTCAATCCGCACCTCCGGAGATTGCGGAAGCTCGTATGGATCGTCCACACCGGTGAACCCTTTGATCATCCCGGCACGGGCCTTGGCATACATACCTTTGCGATCCCTTTTTTCACATACCTTAATGGGCGTCGATACGTGAACCTCAATAAACCCGCCGTAAGTTTCGATGTTTTTCCGGATTTCGGCTCTGGTGGCATTGTAGGGCGCGATTGGCGCGCAAATGGCGATGCCGCGGTTTTTGGTGATTTCACTGGCCACAAAGCCGATGCGTCGTACGTTAATATCCCGGTGTTCTTTGGAAAAACTCAGCTGGCTCGAAAGATTCTGCCGCACAATATCGCCGTCCAGCAGGGTGACCGGACGATCCCCCATTTCCAGAAAGCGTGCATAGAGAACCTTGGCAATGGTCGATTTTCCGGCACCCGGAAGCCCGGTCAGAAAGACCGTAAAGCCTTGCTTATCCGGAGATGGATAAGCCTTTTTCAGTTCGGCCTCAACATCCGGAAAGGTGGCCCATTCGGGGATGCGCCGTCCGGTCCTGATCCTCTCACGGATATCTGAGCTTGAAAAGGAAATATACTGGGTCCCCTCGGGAACCTTATCTTGAGAACGGTACTCATCTTCAAAAGGAAGATAGACAAGCTCTTCAAAGGGAACAATGGTCATTCCGATTTCACTGCTGTATTCTTGGGTCAATCGTTGAGCCGCGTCTCTTGGGTAAAAATGGTCTCCTCCGGCATCAATTCCTGGGCTGGCATGGTCACGTCCGACAATAAAATGGGTGCAGCCGTAATTTTTTGCAATGATGTTATGTAACAGCGCATCTTTGGGACCGGATAAACGCATGGAGAGCGGCAGCAAATTCAGTATAAAAGAGTCAGGCGGGTAGTGGCGAGTCACCGCCCGATAGCATCTGACCCGGGTATAGTGGTCAAAATCGCCGGGTTTTGTCATACCCGTTACCGGCAAAATGAGTAAATTGGCCCTGGCCTGCCGCATGGCCGCCACCGTCATTTCAAACTGGGGACGCTGGATGGGATTTCGAGTCTGAAACCCTACCACCCGCTGCCATCCGAGTTTCCGGTAAATATTTCTGATCTCTAATGGAGTCATGCGAAGCTGTTTAAAATCGAAGTGAAGAGAAAGGCTCAAAACCTCGATTTTTCCCCCCAGGTAATGATCACCTTCTGTATTAAAAAGATACTCAACCCCCTGATGATTCCTGTTGGTTGTGCTGTAAACTAATGAGGCCTCCTTGTTTCGATCCACAGGCCATATATCTTCAATATGCATAATTGCAAGCAGGAACCCTTCTTGATCCCTTAACGTGACCGATTGACCGACTTCCAGAGCCTTAGCCTGGATATCGGATATGCCGAGACATACCGGTATGGGCCATAATACATTGCTTTGCAGCCTCATGCGGTCAATCACGGATTCATAGTCCGGCCGGGTCATAAAGCCGTCAAGCGGTGAAAAAGCCCCGGTTGCAAGAAGTTCGAGATCACAAAGCTGCCGGTTGGTTAATATAATATCCGGCAGATTCATAGAAATTTCCTTTAAAACCACGGCTCGCTCTTCATCCACCATAAGATTGACCAGCGAACCCCCGTGAGGTTCAACCTCTGTTGTTTTTTTCATAATAACGCCTCCGAAATTAACTTTGAGAATCAGCGGGTTTAATCAGTCTGAAATCTTAATAACAGAATTCGCTGCCTTTGCTTTCCCCTGTCTGACTGCGATGAGGACATCCTGCAGGTCTTCAAAGGGGAAGATCCCTCTTTCCGGTGTTATCTTAAGCCGGTCAGCGAGTTCAAGAAATTCATCCGCCTCGGATTTTTTCAGGTTATACAAGGTTTCTATGGTTCGGCCCCAGAGATTTTCGGTGTAATTTTCAATAACAATAGGAGATGAGCTTACCGGTGCAAGAACTACCGTTCCTCCCTGCTCCACCTGAGAAAGCACGGGTTCAACCAGGTTGCCCGCAGGAGGAAACACAATCGCTGAATCGAGCTTGCAGGGCATCGGTTCTTTTGATGTGTCTGCGGCCCAGTTTGCTCCGTGGTTTATTGCATCTTGAATATTCTTTGGGGATCTTGTGCTTACATATACCTCTATGTCCATGGATTTTGCCACTTTGAGAACACAAAAGGCTGTGGGTCCGAACCCGTAAAGACCCAGTTTGCCGCCCTTTTGAGATTTTGTCAGTTTGAATGCCGCATATCCGGCGATACCCGGGCACATGAGCGGTGCAATATCGGCAGGCTCTAATCTTATATCGTTTAAAGGCAAAGCAACATCTTCTAAGACCGTTATATATTCTGCAAATCCGCCATCTTCGTCCCAACCCGTAGATTTGATGTCCGGACAATAGTTTTCCTTGCCGGACCAGCAGTATTTACATTTTCCGCAGGTACTGTTTAACCAGCATACACCTGCCTTATCGCCAACTGTGAATTTCTTAACATTTTTGCCCACTTCATCAACAATTCCCACAATCTCGTGACCTAAAATCAAGGGTGATTTTCTCAAGGAAAGATCCCCTTCTGCGATATGGATATCTGTTCTGCAGACACCGCATACCCGGATTTTAATCCGTATCTCACCATCTTTTGCACGGGGTGCAGGAACTTCCGCCAATCTTAAAGGCCTTTCCTCGATCTTTGCCTGTTTTTCAAGAATCCACGCCCTCATTTTTTCCCTCCTATACAACACGGACGCCATGGTAAGCGTCCGTTAAAGTTTCGTCAAGGCCTTCCCGATCCATTTTCATGGCAAGCGGCAGATACTCCAGTATATTCTGAGCCGTAATTCCATCTTCACCCAAATCTTTTGCCGCAAGGTCGCCGGAAAATCCATGAATGAACACCCCTTTTCTTACCGCATCTTCGATGGATAAGCCAAGACCAAACATGGCGGCAATGGTACCCGTCAGGACATCACCGGATCCTGCCGAAGCCATCCCGGGATTACCACTCATATTGATATAGACTTTCTCATCGGGATAGCCAATCAGTGTATGAGCCCCCTTTAAAACAATAATTGAATTCAACTCCTTTGAAGTGCTCTGCAAAATATCTATTTTGTTTTTATCAATATCACGAACACTCATTTTTGTAATTCTCGACATCTCGCCCATGTGAGGCGTCAATAGGGTCGGCGCCGTTCTCTTTTTTATTATATTCAGATCCCTGGAAATAGCGGTAAGCCCGTCACCATCGATAAGCAGAGGCTTTTCGATTTTCTTTGCCAGTTCTCTTGTCAATTCTTGGGTTTCTTCATTTAATGATAAGCCGGGACCCATGACCACCATATCCATTTTTTCAGAAAGCATAAATAAAGCGTCGCTATTCTCTAGAGAGATGCTCCCCGAGTCCGTTTCTTTTTGTGGGATAAAAACAATCTCGCTTCCCTTATTGGCAATGAAAGGAGTAATTGATATAGGTGCGGCCAGGCGGGAATACCCTCCGCCTGCCTTCAAAAACGAAAGGGCGGAATAGTAGGGGGCTCCGAAATAGTTTGACGCACCGGCAATGAAGAGAACCTCACCAAAATCCCCCTTATGGGCAATTTTGTCTTTTGGGGGAAGTTTAATGTCATCGTTGATTCCAACTTTTATCGAATCCTTATTGTAAAGGGATGGCGGAAAAGATATGTGTGAAACATATAATTTTCCACAATGTTCATAGCCGGGGAAAAGCATGTTTCCGATTTTGGGAAGGCCAAAAGTCACCGTATAGTCTGCCGTAACAGCAACACCCATAATCTCCCCTGTATCGCCATTAATACCCGAGGGGATGTCAACACTGAACACCTTTTTCCCGCTTTTGTTTATCAACCGGATGACATCTCCATACAGACCTTCCACATTTCTCGTTAAGCCCGTTCCAAAGATTGCATCAACGATTGCGTCGCAATGCAGGACATCACGGGTTATGGATTCAATAGATTCAATGTGCCGGATCTCAATCTGTAACCCGGATATAATATCAAAATTCTTTTTTGCCGCCCCTTTAAATTTATTCACATCGCCCAGAATAAAGACTTTTACATGCCCCCCGGTTGAGTGGATTTTCCGTACAACAACAAATCCATCCCCTCCGTTGTTACCGATACCGCAGATAATCACAAATTTTTTATGCATTATCCCAAATTCATCCATTATAACAAAATAAGAAGCCTCCCCCGCGTTTTCCATTAAAATCTCTTCCGGTATGGCGAGTTTCTCTATGGCGTATCGATCCAAAGACCTCATCTGCGTGACACTGCTTACTTTCATTTTTCACTCCTCCGGTTCAGATTACAGGACTTTTGATTGTAAATTCTCAACAAATTATGGATTCGGCTCAATATCACCATTTAATACACCAGAACTTATTGAGAAGTTACAGATTTATCATTTAAGACACCAGAATTTATTGAAAAGTTACTTGTGATTACCATCAAAAATTCGTTAAAAAAGTTACCACTTACCCGTTCTCACTGTGGCCAAAGGGGCTATACCCCTTAATTTCCACCTGGATTCGGTCCGGTCGGATGCCTTGATCCAGCAGAGCAACGACCTTTCGCAAGTCCTTTGCCATCCGAAGGATTCCGGCATAGGACAGAACCATATGGCTGGGAGCCAAGGAGAGACTTTGATAGTGGGTGAGGATCAAACTCGCGCCTTGCTCCAGAAGAACCACTGCTTTCCTATAGGATCCTATTCTGGCAAGTACGCTTGCTTTGTTCGTTATGAGCCCGACTCGGATCTCGATTTCTAATCCGTCGACCTGATGCGCAAGCCCCTTGTTTAAATAGTCAAGCGCTTTTTTCAGCGATCCTTGACGGACGTGGACGTATCCCAAATCTCGACAGATCCAGGCGATTTCGTGATCTAATTCCCGCTGTTCAGAATACTCCAGTGCACGGTGGAAGTAATGGAAAACCTGAATCAGTCTCTTCTTTGCATAGGCCTCCCAAGCTAATTGCATCCAGATTTTTACTTGCTGGTTTTCTTCTTTAAATGACATGCGTATCGTTCGTGACGGAATGAAAAGTCATGTTCAGGTAAAATTCAAATAGAAATGTTAAAAACGAGAATTACTGATAACACATTATCCTTCTTGACATGAAATCAAAGTTTTCATAGTCTTTACTTATTCAAAAAAATGGTCATAAAATCTGTTTCGGTCCTTAACCCGTTACGCCTTCCATAAAAATTGCAGGTATTGCCATGCTTACAGTAAAAGATATCATGACAAGAGAGATTATCACGGTTTCGCCCGAGACGGAAATTATCCAGGCAACAAAGCTTCTTCTGGAAAACCGAATCAACGGCGTCCCCGTGACGGATGAAACAGGAAAATTGGTGGGAATCCTCTGCCAGAGTGACCTGATTGCACAACAGAAAAAACTTCCCATCCCCTCTTTTTTCACATTTCTTGATGGATTGATTACGCTGACCTCCATGAAACAGCTCGAAAAGCAGGTTCAGAAAATCGCTGCCATCACTGTAGCCCAGGCCATGACGCCAAACCCCGTCACCGTCCAGCCCGATACGGACATCGAAAAGGTGGCTGCCCTCATGGTGGATAACAGTTTTCACACAATACCCGTGGTGGATAAGGGAGTGCTTGTGGGAATCGTTGGAAAAGAAGATATCCTAAAAACCCTCATGCCCGGATCAAAATCATAGCACTTTGCAGGACCCGACCCCATCCACCATCCAAATCCTGCTGCAGTTTTGGAAAAAGCCGTGGGTATTTTAGCCTGCAATGTGAGAGAGTTCAAGTAATCTTTAAGAATATCCCGATAAAACGCTCACCCGGCAGGCAAATGGGTCAGTTTATGGCCTCTTTGAAAGGCGTTATTCCAATACGGTTGATCAGTTTGCCGAGGCGTTCATTCTTATTTGCATTTTCCTGATAGTATTGAACAATTTTCTCTACTACTTGCAATGCCTGAGCATCATCCAGGCCCGAAGCGATCTCTTCGCCGATCCGTGGCTCGGCACCCACGTTACCGCCGATGACGACCTGCCATCCGCTTTTTTTGCCGATCAGGCCAATGTCACGCACCCATGACTCTGCACAGCTCAGATGACAGCCGGACACACGGCCATCTTGAATTTGCCGGGCAATTCTCTGCCATGATAGCACCGATCCAACTCCATCCCCATGCCCAAGGCATCCTGTCGACCAATTTTGCAAAATGTCGTTCCGGGACATGCCCTGATGCTGCGAACACACAGACCCACAGCAGCCCCTTTGTCCAGCTGCAGATCATCCCATACCTGATCAATATGTTCTTCCGAAAGCCCGACAATCGCAATGCGCGTTGCCCCGGTAATCTTAATGGCTTGAGCATTATATTTTTCGGCAACATCGGCGATCCTTCCAAGCAGATCGGGGGTGACAACACCGCAGGGAATATGAGGGGCTATGGCATAGGTTTTGTTGTCACGTTGCGGTATCGCGCCTTTTTCACCTAATTTAAGCATGTTTTACCTCCTTTTTAGCATTTCAATGTGGTTTAACTTATTCGCTTTGATTAATTTTGACGGTCTCGTATAAAGTCAGATTTTGATGGCAAAGTAAAAAGCTCCAAATTCAAGGCGCGCAAATTC
>CAZDAB010000100.1:0-9240 GCA_964502855.1 uncultured Desulfobacteraceae bacterium
ATTTTTACCCAGTGAAACTTTTTTCTATTTCACCGGGGCCAGTATTCCATTGTCCCATCATTCCAATTGTGAGCGAAGCGAACTAACTTGAACATCTGTGGCAGATAAAAAAGAAACTTATTGTTTTAGTGGCCCCTATTATTTGGAAAAAACAGGAGATGATTTCAAAATGGCTGAAATATTTATTACCAGAAAAGTGTTCAGAGATGTCATAGATATGTTGGAAAAAGAACGGCACACCATTGACATCAACGACACGGACAGAATTCTCCCTCCCAGTGAACTGGTTAAAAGAGCGCATGGAAAGGCGGGTCTTGTTTGCTTGCTCAACGATGGGATTGATGCTTCGGTTATGGACCAACTGCCAACGATCAAGGTGATCTCCAACATTGCCGTTGGGTATGACAATATCGATATTGCCGGGGCAACCAAGCGGGGCATCATGGTGACAAACACGCCGGGCGTGCTGACGGAAACGACGGCCGATTTGGCCTTTGCCATGCTGCTGGGCGCCGCCCGGAGAATCCCGGAAGCCGATCAATACACAAGGGCGGGGAAATTCAAAAACTGGCAGCTCATGCAGCCGCACATGGGGGTTGACATCTATGAAAAGACGCTGGGCATCGTCGGTATGGGCGCTATCGGACAGGCCGTAGCCAAAAGAGCAAAAAAAGGGTTCAACATGCGGATCATTTACTACAGTTCATCCAGAAAAGAAAGCGCCGAGAAAGAATATGAAGCAGAATTTGTAGAATTCGACGAACTTATTGCAGTAAGTGATTTTATCAGCATTCACGTTCCCCTGACAGAGAAGACAAAGCATATGTTTTCGACCCATGAATTCAAGAAAATGAAAAATACCGCCATTCTTATCAATACCGCCAGAGGAGCGGTGGTGGATGAAGCAGCCCTGGTTGAAGCCATCAAAAACGGCCGAATCAGAGGAGCGGCCCTGGATGTGTTCGAAGAAGAGCCCAACGTTCATCCCGAACTCATCAAACTAAAAGAGAACGTGGTATTGACCCCTCATATCGGAAGCGCTTCCATTGAGACGAGACTACGTATGGCGAAAATGGCGGCAAGGAATATGCTGGAAGGTTTGAAAGGAAACCGGCCGCCCAACCTGGTCAATGAAGACGTGAGTCCCTTTTAAATCAAGCGATTGTCGAGTTTGCCGGAGATGCAAGGATCGGGATATCCGCTGCATTCCGGCAAGCTTGGGGGAGTAAGAAATTTCGTTTTTTGCTGATAAGATTCCGCAGGTGAACCTGCATGAGTTTCATAAAATCGTTATATGTTTTTATTGATAAATACAGCTCATATGCCTTGAACAAAAAAAGGGTTCGAGGACCTACTTTTTTTCGTTTGACCCGGCTTTTTCAGACATCAAGGGTGTCCATCCTCCGCCAAGGGCCTTGTACAGGCTGATCAGGTTGGATGTAACGGCCCCGTCACTTTGGGCAAGCTGGTCCTGAAAGGACAGTAAGGATCGCTGGGCTTCCAGGGTATCCTGAAAATTAATTATACCGGAAGAATACTGTTTGAGCGCCAGATCCACAGCGCGCTCTGCGGCTTGTGTTGCCTGGGCCAGGGACTGTCGCCGGTATTGATCTTGGGCATAGGCCACCAGCGCATTTTCCACATCTTCCAGAGCATTAAGAATCGCAGCTTCATACTTTAGTAACGCCTGCTCCTGGAGCGCATTTTGCACTTCGATGTTTTTGCGTATGGCCCCGGCATCAAAAATGTTCCACGAAAAACTCGGTCCGATACGGTCCGTCCGGTTGCCGGTAGAAAATAAATCTCCGAAGGACAGGGCTTCGAGACCAATGGAACCGAACAACGAAAATTTGGGATACAGATCTGCGGTTGCAACACCCACCCGTGCGGTCTGAGCCGCCAGCTCCCGTTCGGCCCGGCGGATATCGGGTCTGCGTCGCAACACCTCCGCGGGAACTCCGACAGCGATCTCAAGGGGGGTTACCGGTATGGGTTTTTTCATGGACAGGTCTGCATGAAGGGCGCCGGGATGAATGCCCAGCAACACCGCGAGGCGGTTCTTAGCCCCTTCAAGGCTAATCCGCAACGTGGGGATCTTTGAGCGGGTATTTTCCAAATTGTATTTGGCCTGTTCCATATCGAGCGCGCTCGAAAGACCGGCTTCAAAACGAAATACCGTAAGTTCGTAAGTTTCGGCCTGCGTCTCAAGATTTTTCTCGGCTACGTCAAGTCGTGTCTGGAACGTACGCACTTCCACATAGTTGAGGGCGACTTCGGCCAGCAGGCTCACCATTACATCGCGATAATCCTCCTGGCTCGTCTCGAGATCCGCCTGGGCCGCCTCCATGGATCGCCGAACGCCACCGAACACGTCCAGTTCCCAATTGGCATCGAACCCTGCCGCATACAGTTCTCGCCGCTCACCGCTGCCCGTGTCCTCACCGCTGTAACTGGAGACAGCAGAACCTTTAACGTCGAGGGTCGGGAACCGTTCGGCCTCGCTGATGCCCCTGCGAGCTCTGGCCTCGCGAACCCTTGATCGAGCTTCCTTGAGGTCCAGGTTGCCGGTGGCGGCCCGTTGGATCAAGCTCGTTAACGTGGGGTCATTGAGGGTCGTCCACCAACTGGCCATCATCTGGGAATCCATGGGTCCTCGGGTTAAGCCCGCTTTTAACTCAGCACGCCATTGCTCGGGCTCCGAGATCTCCGGTGGGATGTAATCCGGCCCCACGGTGGCACATCCGGCAAGTAAAAAGCATACCAGCGCCCTGGCGATCCTTTGCAGGGTAAAGGATTTGAATAGCCTTTTAGATAAGTTTCTTATGTGGTTTTGTTTTGGATTCATCGGGTTACTCATATCTCAACGCATCAATGGGATCGAGCCGTGCGGCCTTTTGTGCGGGAAAGAAACCGAAGATTACCCCCACTGCCGCGGAAAACAGAAACGCGACAACCACAATGCCCGGGTTGAAAATAAAAGGTACCTGAAGCATTCTTGCGAACCAGACGGATGCCGACAGGGCCAGCGCGATGCCGAACAAACCGCCGAACGAAGACAGGACCACCGCTTCCACGAGAAACTGCATGAGTACTTCCCGCTCCATGGCGCCGATGGCCATCCGAATGCCGATCTCCCGGGTGCGTTCGGTCACCGATACCAGCATGATATTCATAATCCCAATCCCGCCCACTAGCAGGCTTACCGCGGCCACGGCCCCCAGCAAACCGGTAAGCACCTTTGTTGTTCCCGTGAGGGTGCTGACAAGTTCTTCCATATTTCGAACATGGAAATCATCGTCTTTACCCGGCAAAATGCGGCGACGCTCGCGCATGAGTCGCTCAATATCCTGTTCGATTTTTTCAGTAGAAATGCCGTCTCTTGCCGAAATAGAAATGGCGCTCACATCCGTATTTCCTGCAATGCGTCGCTGGAGCATGCGCAAGGGAACAAGCACGAAGTCATCCTGATCCATGCCGAAACTGGACTGCCCCTTGGATTTAAACACGCCGATCACCTTACAGGAAAGCTTTTCCAAACGGATGGTGGCGTCCAGGGGATCTTGTCCGCTGAAAAGTTCTTTGCGCACCGTATTGCCCAGAATGCACACGGCCTTGCCGGACCGCAGTTCGCCCTCGGTAAATTCGCGTCCAATGTCAAGGGTCCAATTCCGAACCTTAAGATAGGCATTGGAGCTTCCGGTGACCGTGGTGGACCAGTTTTTGTTGCCATAAATAACCTGGCTGGATTGAGATGTAACAGGGGCCACCGCGGCCAGTCCGGAAATCTCCCGGTCGATGGCCTGGACGTCGTCTATTTCAAACATGTCAGCGGTTGAACGCGTGCCGCCGGGACCCCGATGGCCCTGCCCCGGTCTTAGTTCAAGCAGGTTGGTGCCCAGACTTGAAATCTGTTCCGTGACCTTAGCTGTGGCCCCGTTGCCCAAAGTTACCATGGTGATGACCGCAGCAACGCCGATAACAATCCCTAAGATGGTCAAAAAAGAACGCATGACATTACGGCGGACTTCTCGTAAGGCCAGCAAGAACGCATTCCATAACATCAGTCTGCCTCCCCGTTTTGCTCGTCGGTTTCGATCCGGCCGTCCATGAAGCGAACGATACGCGTGGCATAGGCTGCCATGTCCAGTTCGTGGGTGACCATAACAATAGAGATGCCCTGCTTATGATTCAGGGCGCGGAGCAGTTCCATGATTTCCCGGCTGCGGGCTGAATCCAGGTTGCCTGTGGGCTCATCGGCCAGCAACACTGCGGGCTCGGTGACAATGGCTCGCGCGATGGCGACCCGCTGTTGCTGGCCTCCGGAAAGCTCACCCGGTGTATGGGTTTCCCACCCCTTGAGACCCACTGCCTCCAGCGATTTACGCGCGCGCGCTTGCCGCTCACCCGCAGGCATGCCACGATAAATCAGGGGCAATTCCACGTTCTCCAGTGCCGATGTCCGGTTTAACAGGTTATACCCCTGAAACACAAAACCCAGATAGTGTCGCCGTAACAGCGCACGCTGGTTGCGGGACAGGTTTTCGACTTCTACACCTTTAAACAAATAGGACCCAATGGTGGGGGTATCCAGACAGCCCAGGATGTTCATGCAGGTGGATTTCCCCGACCCGCTCGGTCCCATTACGGCTACAAACTCACCCTCATCAATACGAAGATCCACCCCGCGCAGCGCCTTCATGGCGGCCTGGCCCTGACCATAGACCTTGCCGACATCCTTGAGTTCGATTAAAGGCTGGGCAGTCAATACCTTTGTTATGCCTGAAACACGGGGGTTCATTTACCGGACCTCACGATATCCACTAACAGCGACATTCCGGGCTTGATGTCGCCGGCCAAGACCTCGGTCATGCTGCCGTCGTTTGTGCCGACCGTAACCGGGATGGCAACGGGGACTCCATCTCGAAGCATCCAGACATGCTTCTTACTGCTATGGGTCGGCGTGTCTTGTTTTTTTGAGGATGAACGCATGGGCCGCCTCGGTAATAAAGTGCCGACCAGACCTCTACTTTGTTTGGAGACCTGTTTCTCCTGTTCCGGCGGGGTAAAGCGCAACGCGGCATTGGGCACCAGGATGGCGTTTTCGACTTTTTTTACTATGATATCCGCTGTAGCCGTCATGCCAGGCCGTAACGACAGATCCGAGTTATCCGCCGAAAGCAGTGTCTCATAAGTCACCACACCTTCTTCGGTCTGGGGCGCATAACGAACCTCGGTGATCCGGGCATAAAAGATGCGATCCGGGTACGCATCAACCGTAAAGGTCGCGTCTTGCCCTTCCTTTACCTGCCCCACGTCGGCTTCATCTACGCCCACGTGCAGTTCCATCTGCGCCAGATCCTCGGCCAGGATAAACAGGACCGGGGTTTGCAGAGAGGCCGCCACTGTCTGGCCGGGCTCGACCTTACGTTCGAGAACAATTCCATTGATGGGTGAGCGAATCACCGCTTTTGACAGATTTGTCTGATCCACACGAAGGGTTGCCCTGGCCTCTGCAATCTGAGCCTTGGCGCCAGCCTCCTCCGCCTGTGCCCGATTAAGTGCCGCTTCCGCGGCATCCAGATCATGCCGGGATGGCACTTTTCCCCCGCTCAGCTCCTGTACGTGCTTTAACCGTTTCAGTTCGTTTCGCGCCTCGACAAGGCCGGCCTGGGCCTCGAGGAGATTGGCCTGGGCCGATTCCAATGCAGCCTGAGACTTCATCACCTGCGCCTCGAGTGTGTCAGTGTCCAGCCTGGCCAGCACTTGACCCGCTTTCACCCGATCGTTATAGTTGACCGGCACGATCTCGATTGTCCCGGAAACCTCTGTGCCCACATCCACCTGATTGACCGGCTCCAGCTCTCCGGTCGCTGTCACGGTGACGATGAGATTGCCCTGTTCTACCTGAGCCGTCTTGTATTGAAGTGATACGTCATTTTCAGGGTAAACCCATATAACCACAACTGCGATTAATACCGTGACAATGGCTGCAACACCCCAAACCTTTGCCCTCTTGTAAGCGGGTGTTTGTTTATCAAGGCCTATCGTTTCATTAATATGGTTGCCATTCTCGGCATCGGACTTCATCATTAGAGGTTCCTTTTTCATCATTCTTTGCCATTTAAGTCGTTGGTTGTTGAGTAAAGGTTACACCAAATAATATTTATAACATATAATAAATGAGATTATGAGGCGAAAACCTCACCCAAAGTTTCTCTATAGGCTATATCGGGGCATGAAAAAGTCATAAATTTCAACTGATAGTCGGTTCTATTTTATTCGCTTTACATCCGTTCCCGTTTGGATGAACATTTTTTTTGTAACTCTTTTGAGATGTATTGCGACTTATACTAGAGAAAGGGGATTCTCTACAATTGAACGGATCAAGCAGCATTTCGACGCTTGGCTTGAAAATGAAAGAAGATGACCCCCGGGCATAATTTCCCTGAAGAAGATGTTAGGTTAATGAATCCCTTTTTCTTTATGGTTCTTTCTGATATAAAACTATTTGAAATTTCGAACTGATAGCATTTAAAAAAGAACCATAATGCAACATGATCCGATTAAGTCAAGTGATACTGAAATCGTTCGCCGAGTTCTTAATGGAGACGTTAATGCATTCGAGTCTCTGTTGATCAGGTACAAGGATACGGTCTTAAAAATCGTTAAAAAACATGTGCCGTATAATGACGTTGAAGAGACAATCCAAAATGTATTTTTAAGGACTTACCAATCATTGCCGTCCTTCAAAGGCGAGAGTGGGTTCAGGCAGTGGCTGTCTTCAATTGCAGTAAGAACCTGCTACGATTTCTGGCGAAAAACATATCGGTCCCGGGAAGTTTCCATGAGCGTCCTTACCGAAAAACACCAAAATTGGCTGGAAGAGGTGATTACAGAACAATCCGAGCAGGCAATCAATGAAAAAGGTTCTCAAAATGAGGCCAGAGAACTACTGGATTGGGCGCTTAGAAGGCTTTCGGCAGAAGATAGAATGGTTATGGAACTTGTTTACTTAGAAGGGTTGTCCGGAAAAGAGGCTGCTGATCTTCTGGGTTGGAGTATTTCCAATGTTAAAGTCCGATGTTTTCGTTCTCGAAAAAAGCTTGAAAAGATTTTAGAAGAGGCGAGACAAAAGTAGCGGGAGGTGAATATGAAATCCCTTACACATGAAGACCGTGTAAAACTAAGAAAAGCGCTGGCTTCGGCATATCGGAAAAAAGAGAATGCCGAGGTGGGTGATCTGTGGCAGGTCAAGGTAATGGAACATATCCGAAATCTCGATCCTTTTCATACCCAGCCAAGTTATCTTGACCTTTTTCAACGATTGGTCTGGCAACTCGCTCCTGTGGCATGCGTTCTGGTATTCATCTTGGGTATGGTTTTAAGTCAGGTTGATTTTATGACGGATTACGTAATAGCTAAAATATTCATAGAGGATCCGGCAAATTATAGCTTATTTGCCTTGTTATAAAAAATGAGGGAACCATGAATAAAACAAAACTATCCATAGGTGTCTTTCTTGTTTTCCTTGTCGGCGTTTTCGCCGGTTCTCTGGGGATGGGAATGTATCTAAAACATCAGATGAAAAGATTTGAACCCGGTGTCCCCCCGCCTCCTGTAAGGCATGGTTTTATCATGAAAAGGCTTTCTCGTGAGCTTGATCTGACAGAAACCCAGCGGGTTGAAATCGAAAAAATCGTAAAGGATTCTGAGGCAAAGTTCTTTGCTATTCGTAATCAATTCATGCCCGAAATAGAAGAAATTGCCGACCAGAGCTTTGCCGCGATAAAAGAGAAACTGAATGCCGACCAGCAAACAAAGCTGGAAAGAATAGAAGAAAGAATAAGAACTCGCCATGCAAAATCGTTTATTAATTCAATTACGGCCGATAATAAGCCTGAACAAACGCTTTCAAGGTTAAAAAAGCATCTTAATCTTACAAAAGAGCAGATAAGCGCTGTTCAACCCATCATCGAAAAAGAGCATGAAAGGCTTGAAAACATTGTTGAGAAGTATCGGGAACCGCATCATCCGAAAATAAGGTTTATGTTGAAAGAGATTAGAGAACTTCGAGAATCCACGGATAAACAGCTTGAGAATTTCCTCACAGAAACTCAAATGGAAAAATATCGGGAGGCTCAGCTCATTTCGCGTCCGTTATGCCGGCAGTGACAAGGCGTCCCCTGATTGATCGGGCCTTTATGGTGTGCACCCTTTATCATAATGCCCAGAAATTTATGCATGATGCACATTTTTCTGGGCATTTTTTATATTATTCTTCTTCATCAAATTTTCCCGTCTTCTTCAATTCATAAGTTTTGAAAATTTTATTCCTTTCCTCATGATTGTCTGAAATACATTTTAAACCGACAACTTGTGCGTACTTCAGGATCAAAAGACTGATTTGAGATTTTGCTTATTTTAAAAGAGAAGTTCTTTTGGCACGGGTGTTGCTAAAAATTTTGTACCTTTAAAATTCGGGCCATATAATACCGAGGGATGACAATGTTAGAAAAAGCTACGAGTTCAAATCACATGGATTTAAATAGCCGGAAACTCAAATCCGAGATTGAGTACCGGAAGAATCTGCAAGATATTTGCAACAAGATACATGCCGCCGCAAATCTGGACGAGATCCTGGTTGATCTCAAGGATGAAATCACAGGGCTTTTTGAAGCGGAACGGCTGACCGTTTACCTGGTTGACGGCAGAAAGCGGGAGCTTGTATCGAGATTCAAATCCGGAGACGAAATCGGAGAGATCCGCATTCCCCTGTCCAACAATAGTATATCAGGATGTTCCGCTTACAAGAAAAAGCTTATAAATATTAAAAATGTTTATGATGATAAGGAACTGGCCTCCATGGATCGTGATTTGAAATTCGATAAAAGCTGGGATCAAAAGGCGGGGTTTACCACCCAACAGGTTCTTGCGGTTCCGGTTATATGTAAAAACTATCTGCTGGGCGTGATTCAGCTCATAAACCGCAAAGACGGAGGGTTGTTTTCCAAACTCGATGAACAGTCTGTTACAGAAATGGCTCATATACTGGGGATCGCACTGTACAACCAGAAGCGGATGGCAAAAGCAAGACCAAACAAATTTGATTATCTTCTGAAAAACCGTATCCTGACCGAAAAAGAACTGGACAAGGCGATCGCTGATGCCAGAATAAGAAGAGAAAGTGTTGAAGCGGTTTTAATGTCGGATCTTAAGGTTTCAAAACAGGATATCGGCAAC
>CAZDAB010000101.1:0-9227 GCA_964502855.1 uncultured Desulfobacteraceae bacterium
GCTCAAAAAATAATCCTCGAAATATCAACTATATGCCTGCGGTTATTTTTTTCGCATGCCTTGATCTTGAACAAAAATCCTCATTTATGGATGGACACTAGTTAAAGCCGTACACGTTAAAAATATCTAAATTTATACAGAAACAGTGCTTGTGAATTATCTTTTTCGGTGAATTTGCTTTCGGGGGCAGCACCGTATTTCTTTAAACAATCCGTTGCAGAATACATTATCAAGAAGTATGCCAAGGCAGCCATAAGATTGTATTGCCTTAAATTGTATTAATTACAAATGGTTATGTCGGAATGAAAATGTTCCCGAAGTTCATGAATCCGTCCTGTCAGGAAATAGATTTCCTGTATGACAGGAATGTTTCCCGAAGGGCAGGAATGTCAAAGAGGAAGCATTGGGATTGATGATTCTTGATTCTTGATTGTCGATTTACGATTGATTATTAAAATCGTTTATTCTCGCAAAGGCGCGAAGAACGCTATTCTTTTTTCACCGATTTCTGATGATTTATCCCGGTAAATTTAGGTTCAACAGGGCAGAGGGGGAGGGAAATACTTTTTGATTAAGTTGCAAATATACTTTATTTCTTCTTCTTTGAGGCTGCATGAACTGGGGAGGTAGAATCCGTTTTGGGCAAGATTATCGGTTACCGGATAATCACCGGTTCCGTTACATCCAAATTTAAGGAGAGACGGCTGGCGGTGCATGCCGACAAAAAAGAGTTTCGTCTCTATTCCCCTTTCCTTCAGGCGATTGATCAAATTTTCCCGTGTTCCTCCGTAACGCTCCGTATCGAGAAGAATACCGTTCATCCAGAATACATTTTCACCGTTCGGCTGATCTTTCTGAAGGATGATGCCGCTTAGGTTTTCGAGATAGTTCCGATATAATCGCCCATTGCGGATTCTAATTTGTTTGTATTCATCGGCCATCTCGGTTTGGGCCAGTCCAATTGCCGCATGGATGTTCGACATGCGGACATTAAATCCGATGTTATTGTGGATATAATTACGAAGAGCATCCGGATCAAAACAAAGATTTTTATAATACAATGCTCTGTTGTACAACTTCCTATCATTTGTAACCACCATGCCGCCTTCACCTGTGGTCAGGTCCTTATTTGCGAAAAAACTGAAAGCGGCAATATCGGAAAGGTTACCCGTCTTTCTGCCTTTATACATTGCACCATAAGCTTCGGCAGCGTCTTCAATAATAAACAGCTTGTACTTTTTTGCAATCTTATCTATCGCATCCATGTCGCAGGGATTGCCGAATATATGCACCGGCATGATTGCTTTAGTTTGAGGAGTAATCTTTTCCTCTATTTTGCCTGCATCAATATTCCAGGTCATTTTATCCACATCCACGAAAACTGGTTTTGCTCCTGTATGGCAGACGGAAAAAGCCGATGCGATCGTTGTAAAGTCAGGGACAATGACCTCGTCTCCCTTCCCAATGCCGAGACATACCAATGCCAGCTGCAGAGCTACCGTACCGTTACATACCGCCACCGAATATTTAACGTCGCAATATTCGGCAAACGCTTCTTCAAATGCCCTGACATATTTACCGGAAGAGCTGATACCGCCGGTTCGAACGGCCTCTTTTACATATTTCAATTCATTTCCATTTAAATATGGCTCACATATAGGAATCATGTTAAAAACCACCAGTCTGTTATCTAATGGTTACTTCAAAAAGTTGCCCGCCTTGAAAAAAATATCGGATGGCTCTGCTTCGTAGCTTTAATTATGAGTTATTGAGAAGTAATATAATCAAGCGTCTCGGGACTTCTCTTCTTTTGAGTCAAAAAGGTCTTTTGTATTTCTGTTCGCAACATAGATGTTATCGTTGTATTACCCCTGTATGAGGTCTCAGGTTGTTACCGGAGGGCAGCCTCGACTTTCGTTCAATTGAGTTAAAATATATGGTTCAAATCATCAATAGGCAAATCGTTTGAAAAAGTTGTTACCTGCAACAGCATCAAGAAGTATGCCAAAGCAGGTGTTTGTATGATTTAAACTATAAACTCAAAAAGTTACAATAGATTGAGGGTGTGATGGAACATAAAAAATCTTTCCTGTCGATCAGGAATGTTCCCGTGAAACAAGAAATTTTACTGTCTGGTGGGAAGATTGAAACTTGGAATTTGAAACTGGAAACTAAAAACTCGATATTCGGAATGCCAAATATCCAGCAACGAGGAACCAGCAACTACATTTCTAAAGCGCGGCTTATGTTGTATTTTTTCAAAAGATAATATAGGCGTGATTGAGAGAGGCCTGATATACGACACGCTTCTTTTATATCCGTTTTTGTGAACAATATAAGATCATATAAATATTGTCTTTCCGCATTTGACAGCGCAGATTCACGCACGTCCTGGAGTTTTGGCAGTATTTCCGCCGAGCGACGGTCTTTATCTGTTTTTCTTCTGTTCATCGTCTTCTTTTTTTTGACCGAGGCCCGGGCTTCATGGACGCGAATCCGTTTGGGCAGATGTCTGGGAAACAAAGTTGGTTTAAATCGGGCAACGGTAAGCACCCTTTCCATTGTATTGATTAGTTCCCGAACATTACCAGGCCAGTCATAGGCAGCCAGTGTTTCAAAAAAATCAGGAGAAAAACCCTTTGTTTCGGTTCCGTAATGGTCGCAGAGCTTAACCATGTAGTGTATGGCAAGATCTTTGATATCCTGAGGGCGAAACCTAAGGGGCGGCAGTTCAATTGTCACAGATTGGAGCCTGAAGAAAAGGTCCTTCCGGAACTGACCGGACTCTACCATTTTATCAAGGTTCCGATTGGTTGCTGACACAAGCCTGAAATCGCTTTCGATCTCTTTATTACTTCCCAGAGGCCTGATCTTATTTTCCTGGAGGGCGCGCAGGAAATCCTTTTGCACCGTCAAGGGAAGTTCTCCTACCTCATCCAGAAAAAGAGTGCCGCCGTCCGATTCCTTGATCAAGCCCGTTCGCCCTTTATCAGCCCCTGTAAATGCGCCTCTTTCATGTCCGAACAGCATACTTCCAACAAGGGACTCAGGGAGCGCCGCACAATCGACCACCACGAAATTTTTCCTGGCACGGGGGCTGTTCTTATGTATGGTTTTTGCAAAAAGCTCTTTGCCGGTACCTGTCTCACCTGTTATAAGCACATTTACCTCGGTGTTGGCGACTTGTGCTAAAAGGTCAAAGCATTTTTTCAATTGCGGACTGCTTCCGATAATTCCCCCCCTTTTCAACGCAACCGACGGTTTTCTATCAGCCTTTTCATGGTGATACTGTAAAGCACGAGCCAATTGCAGTTCTATCTTTTCCATGATGGGGGGTTTTTCAATGTAAGCCCAGGCTCCGCTATTAATCGCAAGCTCTGCGCCGTCAGGGTCGCCTTCCCCCGTTATGATAATGACTTCCGGTGAAGAGGGAGCCCTACGGATTCCCGGCAGAGCGTCCAAACCATTTCCATCAGGCAGGCTTACATCCAGAAACACGACGTCAAAAGTTTTCGATGACACCTCGTTTAAGCCGTCTTCAAGGGTCAGAACGTATGTGGCATCGTGCTTCATTCGGCGGACAAAACGAGAGATTGTCTTGCACAACATCTCGTCATCATCAATGATTAGAATATTTCCCATTTTTGTTATTGAGAAGTTACAATAAACAAAATTAACAGAATAAACAAATTGAACAAAATAAACAAATTGAACAAAATAAACCTATTCTTTCCTGAACAGCTTGTCAAGAAAGAATGAAATTTTTTTAAGTGGAAATCTTCTCTTTTTCCAATAATTTCGGGTTTATCTCCAGTACAGGCAGATAGACCTTGAAGGTCGATTCTCTTCCAGGCTCACGTGTCGACCCAAATCCAGCCTTGATTTTGTTTGACGATGCCGTACACAGTTTACAGGCTCAATACTGTGCCTTTGTCGACTTCCTTTGTGGTGCCTGATTAATTATGAGATCTTTTAAATCCCATCCGACGCAATAGACCGAAAAAAAGCTTAAATCGGGAAAAAAAGATCCTGACAGGATGAATCAAGATATCTTAATCGTAATGTCTCTTGAAGCAGAAATATTTCCCGCCCCTCAGGATAAATTTCCTGCCCCTCAGGATAAATCCTGTTTGACAAGACAGGCAGTTACGCCTAAAGCATATATCCAGCCTTCCTTAAGTTTCTGAAATTATAACTTAATGCATTCAAATATCCACTTTGGCATTTTTCTTGCTTTATCACTGGATAGAAAATTCTGGATAGCTTAAGTTAATTCTATGAATGCCAAAATAAAATTACTCTTTGTTGATGATGAAGAGGACGTCCGGTTCTTTTTTCGTGAAAGCTTGATTAACGAGGCCCTTGAGATTGAAACCGCCTCTGACGGCGGGGAAGCATTGAAAAAACTCAAGACGTTCCGTGCAGATATTGTGGTAACCGATGCAAGGATGCCAAATATGGATGGCCTGCTGCTGTTAAAGGAAATCAAAATGCGGCATCCTGATATTTTTGTGGTGGTGGCAACGGGTTACGGCACCATCGAGGATGCTGTGAAGGCCATGAGGGCAGGGGCCTATGACTATATCCTCAAACCGTTTGACTTTGTTTCTATCAAGAGGGTGATTGAAAAGATAACTGGCCACAGAGGTATATTACAGGAGAAATCGTTTTTTGGAACTGAGTATAGAAAAAGGTATGGGTTCAATAATATCATCGGACAGGATGCCAAGATGTTTTCGATTTTCCAGAAGATTGTCGATGTAGCCGACACCAATGCCACGGTTTTGATAAACGGAGAAACCGGGACAGGAAAGGAACTGATCGCTGAGGCAATCCACTTTGGAAGTTCAAGAAGATCCGAAGCTCTGGTCAAGGTGAATTGTGCGGCTTTTACCGAGACACTGATCAACAGTGAACTCTTTGGTCATGAGAAAGGTGCTTTTACAGGGGCAATAGCGCAAAAAGTAGGGCATTTCGAGATTGCTGACAAAGGGACGATCTTTCTGGACGAGATCGGAGACATCCCCATCCCGACACAGATTTCCCTTTTGCGCGTCCTTGAATCGGGGACCTTTCAGCGTGTTGGCAGCACCCATAACGTGAACGTCGATACCCGCGTCATCTCTGCCACCAATAAAGATATTTCCCAGGCGGTTAAAGAAAAGATTTTCCGGGAAGACCTGTTTTACCGGATCAATGTGATCCCTATCCATGTACCACCGCTTCGGGAAAGAAAAGCCGACATACCGCTTTTGGCCAATTACTTTCTGAAAAAATGCTCTGCTGAGACAAAAAAAAATATTTTTAGCATCTCCAGGGCAGCTATGAACATACTCTATAGATATGATTGGCCGGGCAATATCAGAGAGCTGGCAAATACTATTGAAAATGCCGTAATTTTCTGCAAAGGAAGAGAAATCATCCCGGCTGACTTGCCTGAAGAATCAAGGGCATCCTCTCACACAAAGGATTTCGATCTCAGGCTCTCTTCCAACTCACTTCCTCTTGCAGAAGCAACGATCATACGTAAGGTACTGGAACAAAAAAACTGGAACCTGAAACGGTCTGCCAAGGAGCTTGATATTGCCCGGGGCACCCTTTACAGCAAGATAAAAAAATACGGAATAGATTGCCCCAAAAAAGGTGTATCGAAATCCTGAATATACCCCAAAAATAACCTTTCCTATGGTTATCCCATCCTTAACCCATGCCGATTGTTGAACACTCCTCAGGTTCGTCTTTTATCATTATAACATCAATAAGTTATCCATAATATTCCCGCAAAAACAACCCGTGCGGCTGCCGTATTTTGAACACAACCCACCATAATTTAATAACAAAATAAACCGTTTTGCGCGGCAAGCGCCGGAGATGGAATATAACCCATTAATAATCCAGCTCATTTTTTTTAATTCCCGGCTGTGGCACGCCTATTGCTGTATCCTGAGGGCAAAAAACGTGAACCGGAGAATCTTCATCAAGAATCGTTTAAGGGTTCAAAGGATTCGGTTCTGAAACAAACCCGGAGGTTTTTCGTTTTCTCCGGTTGTGATTTCGAAAAAGGGGGGTGCGAGAATGGTTTTTTTGCCTGATAACAAACAAACTTTAATGAGAAGATTAGAGAGCAAGGGTCTGGAAAAAAGTACAATCCCCGGTTTTATGTGGAGCTTAAAAAGGTGTTTGCGGGATAATCCGGACATGAATCATCTGGAGGCAAACCAACAATTGCAATTTTTGGGTTGGGATGATTTGGATCTGGATTATCATACGTTGCAATTGGCGATCGCAAATTTTGAAGCCGAGCAATAACATTGGTTTGAGAACGGGTATCCGTTTATGCTCGCTATGTGGTTAAACACCTTTCATTTTAAAACCAGTTAAAAAAGAAAGCGATATGACATGCCATATCTACCCGGAATTATAGAATGCTATGAGAAACTTTTTGGAATTATTTCCATGGAGAAGGAGTTTATCACTCCGGATGATTTCATCAATGCGCTAATAATTCAAACCAAAGAGCATGCTAAGCATGGTAAACAACGATTTATCAGAGAAATATTTTTGGATCATAATATTATGTCTGTCAAACAAATCGTTGAAGTGTGTGATGTCATTTTTCAGAACTCATCGACAATCTCAACGGTAAACATCGATTACCTGAATTCAACGTTGAAAAATTTAAGCACAAAATATTTCAGATTACCATCGAATTTCGAAAACATTACCTCAAGAACGTCAGACTGCCCGGTGAATACATTATCAAAGGAAAAGGAGAAAAAAAGACAATTCCAAAGATCAGCGTGCAGCCTTTGAAAAAGCGGTTAACGGCTTGAAAAAAGAAAAATATGTCCTTCGTCTCTTTGTCACCGGGACAACGCCCGGGTCCATGGGGCCCAGGCCATTTGATTCCCGGTTATTGGGCAAAGGGTTACACGAGGTACTCCGGGGTAAAAAAGAATGGCGGTAACCATCTGTTTGCACAATCCTTGTGTGAATAAAATGCTTGACAAAACATTTAAAAGATTTTAACCTCAACTCAACTCAACTCAACTCACATTCCTATTGCGCAGACCAGAATCGAACAATGAATCCTTTTCGAAAAAGGAGCATATCTATGACAAAAGCAAAGAAAAAGCGGTCCCTGCCTTCTCTTGCCAAATCCCCAACAGGCATCCGGGGACTTGATGAAATTACCGGAGGAGGGCTGCCTGAAGGACGCCCGACACTGGTTTGTGGTGCAGCGGGAACCGGCAAAACACTGCTGGCCATGGAAGTTCTTGTGCGGGGGGCCACGGAGTATGATGAGCCGGGTGTGTTCGTCTCTTTTGAGGAGACCGAAACCGATCTTTCAAAGAATGTGGCCTCCCTCGGCTGGGATCTCACGAAGCTATCAGAGCAAAAGAAGCTGGTGACCGAATATATCTACATCGAACGAAGCGAGATAGAAGAGACCGGGGAGTATAATCTCGAAGGTCTGTTTATAAGGCTTCAGGATGCTATTGATTCCATTGGCGCCAAGCGCATCGCCCTGGACACCATGGAGGCCCTTTTCGGCGGGTTTACCAACAAGCTGATCATGCGGGCGGAGATACGCCGGCTGTTCCGATGGTTGAAGGAGAAAGGTCTTACGGCGATCATCACGGGTGAACCGGGTGATGAGACCATGACGCGCCACGGCCTGGAGGAATACGTGTCCGATTGTGTTATCCAGCTGGGTCACAGAATCCATGAACAGGTGGCCACCCGGCGAATAAGGATTGCCAAATACCGCGGCTCTTCCCATGGAACCAATGAATACCCCTTTTTGATCGATGAGAGCGGGATTTCCATATTGCCCATCACCTCCATCGGTCTGGATTATTACGTGACCACGGAGAGGATCTCCACGGGCGTCCAACGTCTCGACGCCATGCTGGGGGGCAAGGGCTATTACAGGGGCACGAGTATCCTGGTATCCGGGACTGCCGGTACGGGTAAGAGTTCGTTGGCCGTATGCTTTGCGGAAGCGGCCTGCCGCCGGGGGGAAAGGGCCCTGTATGTCGCTTTTGAAGAGGCGCCAAAGCAGCTTATTCGAAATATGCGTTCCATCGGTATTCAACTTGAGCCCTGGGTAAAGAATGGCTTGCTTAAGTTTAGATCAGGGCGATCAACGACATTCGGCCTGGAGATGCATCTTGCCGTGTTACAAAAGGAAGTCAGTGAGTTTAAACCCAAAGTGGTTGTTATAGACCCCATATCAAACCTGAGCTTCGCCGCAACCCTGTATGAAATAAAGGTGATGCTGTCCCGGATGATTGATTTTTTGAAGATGAATCAGATTACGGTCATTTTTACGGATCTTACCCCTGGAGGGTCTGCTCTGGAGGCAACGATGGCGGCCATCTCCACCCTGATGGATACCTGGATTCTTTTGAGGGATATCGAGAGCCAGGGAGAACGCAACCGGGGAATTTACGTGCTGAAGTCCCGCGGCATGTCCCACTCCAACCAGATTCGCGAGTTTATGATCACGGATAAGGGGCTCGACCTTGTCGATGTGTATGTGGGGCCCGGCGGAGTGCTCACCGGTACGGCCCGCATGAGCCGCGAAGCCGAAGAAAAGGCAGCCAGGCACAATCGAGATCAGGAGATTAGACACAAAAAACGAGAACTTGAGCGCAATCGCAAAGCCTTGGAGGCGCGGATCGCAGCACTGCGTGCGGAATTTGAGGGAGAAGAAGAAGATCTGGACAAATTCATAAAGGAAGCACAGTCAAAGGAGAAGGTTTTTCAGGAGGGTCGGAAAAAAATGGCCAACGCCAGAGGCAAAGATTAAATATTACGGAACGATAACAATAATGGGTAGCACCTAGGGTGGTGAAAATCGCCGTGTATACAGATGGAATTTTAATCCGCCACCGAACTTTGGCGGATTAATCCCATTTTTGTTCCATATCTTAAGGTTTCAGGTGTCAGGGGACATGTAGGTTTCAGGTGTCAGTGTTCAGGTTTCAGGTCTGGCGATTCCTGACACCTGACACCTGAAACCTGGCATCTGATTAAATCAAATAGCCATGGCAATCTTAGCAAAGAACGGTCCTGATTTATACCCGGTGTCAGCTAATTCCTTTTTTACTCCTGACACCTGAAACCTGAAACCTGAAACCAGGCATACGGGAAGGAATAAATATGAGATATTTTTTAAAGCCATATTATGGGCAATTTTAATCATCCCAGGTAGCACCTTT
>CAZDAB010000102.1:0-9044 GCA_964502855.1 uncultured Desulfobacteraceae bacterium
TACATATTTGTAATTTTAGGGTGCCTCAAGTAAGTTTATGCGTAGGCTCTATAAATTTCGACAATTTTCATGAAAAATTCGAGCTAAACCAAGCAAAGGAATTATAATGATTGGTAATTGGCGCTACATAATTAGCGCAATTTTGTTTTTAGTCTCCGGATCTCTCTTTCTCTTTATCAATTCATATTGGGGGCTTTCCCTTGCGTATATTGTAAGCTTTCCCATGTTTGCTGTTGCCGTTATACTTGTGTGGCGCGGCAAGAGAAAACCACCCTCATCATAGCCAACGTTTTTTGAATATCTCCCAAGGCCATTAGATAAAAATGTGTTTATTCATAAAAGACTATGATCCATTTTAGGGAATATTTGTTTGCCCATTTTTCTGGGCATGGTTCACATATTTTTGTGCAAGGCAAGACTATTCATGGGTCTTTGAAGTTTTGATAATGTTTTAACATTTTGTGTACATTGACATTTACCCTATAATAATTTATGTTTTTGATATATTTAATATTTCATGAATATATCAGGACTCTAATCCCCAAATGGAAAAAGAATGACAAAGAATGAAAATACCGTGAACGAATCCCAACACGATGGGACAGCACATTACCCCAGATGTCAAAGCATTAAAAAAGCACCGGACGTAAAATATTGCGATGTATGCGGGACAAAACTTATTTTTCAATGCTTTAATTGTATAAAAGAAATGCCAAAGCGTTATCCTTTTTGCCCATGGACCGGAAAAAAAATGAATTGGGAAAATTAATCCGATAGCTTTATCATGTGATTGGGGTCACCCTTGACTCTTTACAGTTTTACCCTGAGTCAAGAGCAGACCCCTTAACGAATAAAGAGTCGACAGGGTTAGCAACGACGTGATTAAGATAAACGAAAAATCAGACTCAAACCCACATAACACCGCTTCAAAAAACCAGTCCGATGATGCCGTCTCCGGTGCTGCGACCCTGTTTGTGGTCAGCGCCGTTCAGTTCCTGACCCCCTTCATGCTGTCCGCTGTGGGAGTGGCCCTTCCTGCCATTGGCACGGAGTTTTCAGCCAGTGCGGTTCAGCTTGGACTTGTGGAAACCGTCTATATCTTCGCCTTTTCTCTTTTTTTGATTCCGGCGGGACGGCTGGGTGATATTTACGGAAGGAAAAAGATCTTTACGATGGGCATTCTCGTGTTCACTGCGGGAACCGTTTTGATATCACTCGCCTTTACCATCAAAAGTTTTATTGTGTTCCGGTTTTTTCAAGGGTGTGGCGGGGCCATGATCTCAGGAACCAGTGTGGCCATCCTTTCTTCGGTCTTTCCGCCGGCCAAACGGGGGCAGGCCATGGGGATCATCGTGGGTTGTGTCTACTTGGGGCTGTCTCTGGGTCCGGTTCTTTCCGGATTTATGGTCACCCATCTGGGATGGCGCTGGATCTTTTATCTGGGGGTTCTGGTCGAGCTTTTCTGTCTTTGTCTCACTGTTTTGAAACTTAAGGGCGAATGGGCTGAAGCAAGGGGTGAGCGTTTTGATTATGCGGGAACCCTTCTTTACATTATCTCTTTATTTTGTCTGATTTACGGCACCCTCAACCAGAAAGAGGGGGGTATTTATCCGGTGTTCATGGCGTCAGGAGCCTTGGGATTTCTGATCTTTCTCGCCTTTGAATACCGGTGTTCATCCCCGATTCTGGATGTGGGTCTGGTCATCCGCAACCGGGTTTTCGCCTTCAGTAACCTGGCCACCCTGATCAATTACGCCGCATCTTTTGGCATCGCTTTTTTCTTCAGTTTGTATTTGCAAGTGGTCAGGGGGTATTCTCCCCAACGGGCAGGATGGATTCTGATTATCCAGCCCGTGTTTCAGTCTGCTCTTTCTCCGTTTTTTGGAAGGCTGGCAGACCGGGTTTCGCCTGCGGGTCTGGCCACGGCAGGCATGGCCTTGTGTACCCTGAGCCTGGGTCTGGCTTCCCAGATTCATGCCGGAACACCCATGCCCGTGATTATGGGGATGTTGGCCTTGATGGGCGTAGGATTCAGTCTTTTTTCATCCCCCAATACCACCACGGTGATGGGCAGTGTTCCTCCCAAAAGCTATGGTATCGCATCCAGTTTTCTAGCCACCATGCGGACCATGGGAATGCTGTGCAGCATGACCATCATCACCCTGGTGTTCAAACATATCATGGGAGACCACCCGGTGAGTGCGGAAACACAATCCTTTTTTCTTGCCAGTATGCATCTTTGTATGACGATCTTCTGCTTCCTTTGCGTGGCCGGAGTATTTTGTTCCATGGTCCGCTTGAAAAGTGGGGTCGAGGAGTTGGGTAAAACCTAGAATCTTGATTAAAATAAAGATGCTGGAGGAGAATATCAGGGTCGCATTTTAATTATTCACTATCCGGGACGCAACACCCATAGCGCAAAAAAGATTCCCATGGCGTTTTGCAGCATATAATTTTATAGAGAAATGTAAAATGACCCGATACGTGGTACTTATCTCATTCTGGGGAGCCTGGTGTTTTCTCCACAGCTTCATGATCACCCCTACCGTTACCGGGTTTGTTCGGAAACGTTTTGAAAAAGCATACCCATATTACCGGATCTTTTATAATTTTATGGCATTGGTGACCCTGATCCCTGTATTGGTTTACTCCTTTTCCATTAAGGGGCCGGCGGTATTTCGTTGGGAAGGTCCCTTTCGAATCGTTCAGGGACTATTGGCGGGCTCTGCACTTCTGCTTTTTATTGGCGGTGCCAGACGATACGATCTGTCCCAGTTTCTCGGAATCCGGCAGGTTCGCGAAAATAGCACATGCAGCATTCTGACCGACGACTGCCGTCTGGATACAGGGGGCATACTCGGAATGATCCGGCATCCTTGGTACGCAGGTGGTATTCTTATTGTTTGGGCCAGAAATCTGGATATGGCGGCCATACTGACGAGCCTGGTAATTACCGGGTATTTTTTAATGGGTGCCTTCCTGGAGGAAAGAAAAATGCTGGCAGAGTTCGGGGAGGAATACATCGGTTATCAGCGACGCGTATCAATGCTTTTTCCGTTCAAATGGCTTATGCAAAAGTTAACAGGTATATAAAGGGCTCATGTCTGCTCTTGACTCTTTTCAGTTTTTAGCATGAGTCAAAAACAGACCCCTTAAATTATAAGTTTCTATTTTCACCTTTTATTGCGCACGGGGGCTTGTCCGCTTTCCACTGTTATGCGCAGACTGCTAAACCAGAAGAAATATTTCAGCCCGGAAAGCTCGGCTATTAGGAAAATATGAAGGGATATGAAAGGGACCGCATGCTGGGCTATCTTACAAGAAGAGAGATCTTAAAAAAGATTACCAATTATCTTACGGCATTTTTTCTTATGCCTTTTTTTTCTATCAGGAAGGCCGTGGCCGGAAAGGTAGATGGCACAAACGGGAGGATAAAGTGCCGGATGAACTTACCTAAACCCAGATTAAAAGGAGAAGTCTCCGTCGAGCAGGCCATTAAACATCGTAGAACCATTCGCTCATATCTATCAAAACCGTTAACCCTGGAACAGCTCTCACAGATTTTCTGGGCTGCACAGGGTATCACCGAGGATAGGGGCGACAAACGGTCGGCCCCGTCCGGTGGGGCTTTATACCCTATGGATATCTATGCGATAGTGGGTGATAATGGCGTCGAAGGACTAAAGGCGGGTATCTATCATTATGATCCTCATAAACATTCTGCATTGTTGATTACGGAAGGGGACTTCAGAGAGGATGTGGCCAGGACAGCGCTCTCACAGATGTGGATGGCCAGCGCTCCCCTAAACCTGGTGATCACTTCAGAATATAGCCGGATTACGAGCAAGTACGGCACCAGAGGAGAAAGGTATGCTATGATCGAGGCCGGTCATGTAGGGCAAAATATCTTTCTCCAGGCGGAAGCCCTGGGTCTGAGAGCCGGGATCGTTGGGGCTTTTCATGACAATGATGTGATCCGGGCCATGAAAATCAACAGATCCCATGAACCTTTGCTTATTTTACCTTTGGGATATGGGGCGTAACACCCTGCGTAAGGGTTCAAAGGGTTATAGTTCAGGGTTGATGGCATGGTTTTGGAAAAAGCATTTCAAATTGCTGGGAACATTCCCGGCGATATCCGTAACCTCAATTGAGCACAAACAAAATGCTGACAAATATAAAAAGAATCAAAAATATAGGCTGTTATCCTGTTTATGCTGTCAAGGGGACAAACAAAAGAAAGAAGTGGAAGATGAACCGTATTCGAACTATTGCATCTATTGCCAGACAATTAAATTAAAATCATGAGCGGTAAAAATCGTGAAAAGATAACACCGGGAATGCAGGTTCTGATCGTGATGAAAAAAGATCAGCGTACCGGAAAATTAACTAAAGGCGCGGTTAAGGATATCCTGACCAAATCACCAAGCCATCCTCACGGAATTAAGGTTCGCCTGGAAAGTGGCGAAGTCGGTCGGGTTAAGGAAATATTAGCGCCAAAAGCGGGACGCCCCTAAAAGTATAAGATTTCTTCCATCTATCAGAGAAACTTATGATTTAAGGGGCGCCCCGGAAGTCGCTTTAACTTTATTTAGGATTTCCGGACTTCTATACGGCATAGTATCCGGGGTATCCTCACAAAAAAAGGCGGTTGTGTAAATGTACCGGTCTATTCAACTCTGTTTAAAATTGGCACTGATTCTGTTTATGGTCAATGGGTGTTCCGGAAAACGATCCGACGAGATCGGTATGGGTTCGTCCGGACTTAGGGGCTGCCCCAAAAGCCCAAATTGTGTATCGTCGGAAGCCAAAGACGAAAAGCATGCCATTGAGTCGTTTCGTCTAAAAGGAGATCCTAAGGTAAGCTGGCCCCTTATCCGGGATGAAATAGCTTCAAAGCCCAGGTGGACCATTGTCACGGCAACCGATACCTACATCCATGTGGAATGCAAGAGTCGGATTTTCCGATTTATTGATGATCTTGAACTCTACTTCAATTCGTCGAACGGGATCATCTCGATTCGTTCGGCGTCTCGCATCGGCTATTCGGATTTTGGTGCCAATCGCCGGCGTGTCGAGCTTCTTCGGAGCGAGCTAAGAGCCAGACAGGTCATCGAGTAGTGGGATCCGGCGGACGTACAAGATGTATGGGACAGGGTATGGGACATATATCCATAATCCGGTGATTTATTTCTTCGAACCGTTCCCGCCGTCCGGACGGCGATCTTTTTTTCGATTAATTCCACTCGCACCGATAAAAAAGATTGATTAATTTAAAAATAAACGATATTAATGCATTTTTATTAAAATAGTCCGGCGGATATCGCAATGTCGCTTGGCAATATCGCCGGATCCAATACCGAAAACCAAACAAAGCCGTCCGGTAAACGCGCCGAGGCGGCTTTTTGTTTGTTTTAAGCGACATGACCGGCCGCGGTTTACCCCGGCCTTCATCAGGAAAGCATTTATGAATTTTTCTTCTTTTGGATTAAAACACGAAATTATCCGGGCCATTGACCAACTCGGATTTGAACATGCCACACGGATTCAGGAAAAGGCCATCCCCCGGATGCTGACCGGCGACACCGATATCATCGGCCTGGCCCAGACCGGCACGGGGAAAACCGCCGCCTTCGGATTGCCCCTGGTCCAGTTGATTGATTTTGAATCAAAAAAAACCCAGGGACTGATCCTCTGCCCCACGCGGGAACTCTGCCTTCAAATCACCGGCGATCTGAAACTGTTTGCCCGGCACATCCCGAACGCACGTGTTGCCGCTGTCTACGGCGGGGCCGGTATTCGGGACCAGATCACCCTGATAAAAAAAGGGGCTCAGATCGTCGTGGCCACGCCCGGCCGACTGTTGGATCTGGCCAACCGAAAGGCAGTCACATTGGGAACCGTGGCCTATGCGGTCCTGGATGAAGCCGATGAAATGCTCAATATGGGGTTTCAGGAAGATATCGACGATATTCTGGAACGGACCCCCGCCGACAAGCGAACCTGGCTTTTTTCAGCCACCATGCCCGATGCCGCGGCGAAAATTGCCGACACCTATATGACCCGGCCGGTAACCATCACTGCCGGCTCGCCCAACAAAGCCGCTGAAAACATCTCTCACGCCTGTTATGTGGTCAAAGAAAAAGATCGGTACGCGGCCCTCAAGCGGATGATCGACTATATCCCCGATATCTTCGGTCTGATTTTCTGCCGCACGCGCAGGGAAACCCAGACGGTGGCCGACAAGCTGATGAAAGACGGTTACAATGCCGAACCCCTGCACGGTGACCTGTCCCAGATGCAACGGAACCAGGTGATGAAAAAATTCAGGGAACGGACCCTCCAACTGCTGGTGGCCACCGATGTGGCCGCACGGGGTCTGGATGTGGATGACATCACCCACGTCATCAATTACAATCTTCCCGATGAACCGGAACGTTACACCCATCGGAGCGGTCGAACGGCCCGGGCGGGTAAATCCGGCGTATCCATCGTATTGGTAAACACCCGGGAAGTCCGGCGGATCAAAGAACTGGAATCTAAAAGCGGCATTCGGTTCGAGTATGAAAAAATCCCCTGCGGCCGCTCCGTTTGCGAGAAGCAGCTTTACGCAATGGTGGATCGACTGGTTTCAGCGGAGGTCAACAAAAAAGAAATCGATAATTACCTTCCCCCGGTGTTTGAAACCCTTTCCGCTCTGAGTAAGGAAGAATTGATCCGTCGATTCGTCTCAGCCGAGTTCAACCGCTTTCTCGATTACTACCGCGGAGCCCAAGACATAAACGTGAGTGTCAAAAAACGCCAAACAAAGGCGGATAAAGCCGAACACCGCCTCGCAGGCAATACCCAGCGATTTTTCATGAATGTCGGCCGCCTGGACAAACTCAAAGAAAGCGCCATCGTCCGCCTGGTCTGCGACAAATCGGGCATATCATCCAGAAAACTCGGCCGGATCGAACTCAAAAGAGAGTTTTCATTCTTTGATGTTGAAAAAAGCGTGGCAAAAAAAGTCCTCAAATCCCTTAAAGGCGTGACATTGGACGGTAGAAAAATCCGTGCCAAATTTGCCGAAAACGAGAAAGGAACGAGAAAAAGACACGGTGTATTTAAGGGGCATTCTTAACATATTAAGTCCGGTGTCAAGGATTGGCGGGCGGTTCCATCTTTTTGATTTTATTCTTTGGGGTAAGATGTTTCCAAACTTAACAGTTTGGGTCCCTGTTTGATGATGAATTCATTTTCAACCGTTTCCCAGATCCAGCCTGAAAGACCATAACCTCCAACAGGTTTGGACACAAAAGCGTCCACCCAGATTTCCGACTGGGGTTGATTTACGCCCGCGGTGCCGAAACGTCCATAAGTTATTTCAGGAACCCGGTGGCAATAGGGTTCACCGGTCAGTTTCTCTGCCAAGTTTGCGGCGGCTTTATCTCCGTAAACGGAAACTCTCAGTCCGTAACGGCTGTCCCGGGCCAGGCCAAGGACTTCTTTTGTATCATGGAACGTACGGATAAAGGATACAGGCCCAAAGGTCTCTTCCTGCATGCCCAGCATATCGTGGCGGGCGTTGATGACCACCGTAGGATAAACCCAGTTTCCTTGAATGCGCCCGCCCAGGGCTATGTGTGCGCCCCGTTGGACCGCATCATTTAATTGAGCCTTAATGGCGTCAACGGCTTTGGTACTGGCTATAGGCCCCATTTCTGTTGCCGGGTCTGACGGGTCGCCGACTTTAACGGCCCGACTGAAGTCGAGAAACAATTTTAAAAAATCATCATGAACGGATCGGTGTACATACACGCGCTCCGGGGCCGTGCAGGTCTGTCCGGCATAAATGTATTTGGAATAGGCAAGCTCCCGGGCGGCTGTTTCCAGATCGGCTTCAGGCAGAACAATAAACGGGTCTTTTCCCGGCCCTTCAAAGACGAACTTCTTTCTCTGTGCTTTAATTGCGTCCAGATACCGGCCGGCATAATCGTCGGAACCAAACAAACAGATGGCCGGCGTTGCCGGGTCAGTCATGGCTATCCGGAGAAATGTTCTGCCGTCGGAAAAATCGAAACGGATGGTATCTCCGAAGATGGGCCGGTATAAAGATTCCGTGAGGCGGGCGATACCGGAATCTCGTGAAGCAAATTTTACCCGTACCGGGTTTCCCACCATATATATGGAAACAATGGCAGTATTCAACCAGGCACTGCCGTTGTATGGCAGTACCAGAGCAACGGTTTGGCCGGACTCACAAACCGGCCGCCGCAAAGCAAAAATCTGGGCCATGTTTTCAAACCCCTGCAGGTCGTTCAGAATTCCATCCACTTCCATATTGCATTCGCGAACCGTAAAACCGGTGTCCTTGACCGCGATTTTGACCAGAGTATCCCGATTTGCCCCTATGGCATGGATCAAAGCATGAACTTTTTCGAGTCGGCTTTCAAACGCTTGCATAATTATCCTCGTTACATGCGGCTGAATCTTTGACAATTATTAGTGATAAGAATTCCATTTTCCAGAGCGAAATAAGGGAAAATTTAAGATCGTGTGCGGTAACCGAATACATCCCAATATATAGTGGAACCGAAAAAAAGGCAATCATCAACCGAAAACCGGCTGCTCGGGTCCTGATAACAGATACCGGCCGTATTATCACCTGAATCTTGCATGTAACTTAATGAGAATCTTTATAATCCTTAATTGAAACGGGGTTAAACAAAATATGGCATCATACATTTTAGTCAAATGGTAAACCCGCCTGCCACTGGGAGGCACGAGCAGGCAGGTCAAATGATGGTTTTTTTAATTCTATTTCCCTCCTTGAAATATTAAAATCCATAAACCCAGGAAGATGAATAAAGCTCCGGCCCCTCCTTTAATATAGTTTGCCGGAACTATCCTGCTTACGGCAGATCCAAAGACAACTGCCAGCAAAGAGGTCAATATCAGTGCACACGCAGAACCTATAAATACAGCAAGCTTTGATTTGTTTTCAACGGCAAAAGCAAAAGTCGCCAGTTGAGTTTTATCGCCCAATTCAGCGAGAAATATCA